>PXQH01000013.1 GCA_003022125.1 Cyanobacteria bacterium QS_8_64_29
TTCCGGCTACTTATCGAGCATGACATCTTTAAATTTTCGATGCTACGCCAGTACGGGTTCGTTCACGTGTAATACCAATTTGAGCAGCGGATGCACGCTTTCCAAAGAACATAATCCCCATATTGAGGGAATTTTGGAGATCAGAATCTAGTGCACAAGCCACGAGAATTGGTATAAGTTGTGATTGCTATATAAAGGATGGAGCCTTCTCCTAGTTGAAACGCTGCTTTGGTGAGCTGTCCACCCCGCCTTGCGAGTCCCCCAATAGGGTGACACTCAAGAAACCGCGATCGCCACTCGCTGGCCGTTAGCTAGCGGCGCAGGACCAGCACCGGGCACTTAGCGTAGCGAATGACGCGCTCGGCTACCGAGCCCAGCAAAAAGCGGCCGATGCCGCGCTGGCCGCGCGAGGGGATGACGATCAAATCGATGCTTTGGGCTTTGGCGTAATCCAGAATGGCCGTGCTGGGCTCGCCAATGGCCACCTCAAAGTTGACCCGCTCGTACTCGGGCTCGGGGAAGCGCTGCCGGAAGGCCTGCTGGACGTGGGTCTTGCGGTTGCGATCGTCAATGGTGTTCCACATGCGCCCTGGTTCCACCGGGCTCAGGCGCGGCAGGACGTGCAGGACGTGGAGCTTGCTGGGATTGTCTAAAAACGCCAGGGTCTGGGCCTGCGCCTCAAAGGAGGCCTGGGAAAAATCCACCGGCACCAGCACGCGATCGGTGTTGAACAGGCTCATGGGGGCCGAGCGCTATCGGGGCGATCGCCTCAATATTAACCCCGGCTCCATCAGGCCAAGCCTTCCTGCTCCAGCTCCTCAATGGTTTGCAGGCCGCGCGGGTCGCCCAAGCGCAGCAGCGCCGCTTTGGCATCCTCGCTCACGCCCACATCGCTGTCCTCAACCAGCGCCTCCAGCAGGGCGTCAACCGCGGTGGAGTAGACAACGTTAGCCGGCAGCTCGCGGCAGAGTTGCCCCAGGGTCCAGGCACAGTTGCTGCGGACCGCAGCCATGGCATCCTGGCGCAGGACCTCAATCAGGGCCGGCACGGCCGCCACGATCGCTTCGTAGCCCAAGCGCGCGATTTGCGCCAGCGAGCTGGCTGCCCACAGGCGTACGGCGGAAATGTCGGTTTTGAGGGCGTGGGTGAGCGGCTCCACCGAGCGGCGGTCGCTGCAGTTGCCCAGCGCCCAGACAATGCCTTTGCGGACGTAGCCACTCCAGTCGCACCCGAGCTGCGCGATCAGGGACTCGACTGCATCCGGGCTGGGGTTGCGCCCCAAGGCGTAGGCGGCGCTCACGCGCACCAGCGGGCAGACATCGCCCAGCAACCGGACCAGATCGGGCACTGCGCGCGCATCCTGCAGCTCGCAGAAGGCGCGGGCCGCTATCATCCGCTGGGGCGGCTCGCTGGCGGTGAGCTGCGCCAGCATGGCGTCGGCATCGAGCGGCGGGGAGCGCTCGCCCTCGGCCTCCACCGACTCGAGCTCATCCAGCGGGCTCTCCGGTTCGGCCTCCGCATCGAGGGCCGTGGACTCCTCGTCGTCGTACATGGCGGCTTGGCGATTCGGTCAGTGCGGGGAGATGCCGTCTCCCTGTGCCCATTCAGTCTAATGCCAGGCCGGGGCAGGCGGCGCCCCTCAAGCGCCGGCCAGCGGTTTGACCGCAAACAGGGACTGGGGCTGGAATCCCCAGTAGCGGTAGAACGCCAGGGCGCCGTGATCGCGCTGGAAGACCTGCAGCCCGAGCTGGCGGTCGCCGCGGGCGGCCGCGCGGGCTTGCGCGCGCTGCATCAGCGCCGAGCCGATCCCGCGCCGGCGGTGAGCGGGGCAAACGTAGAGCAAAAAGATGTGGGTGTAGCGTTCGCCGCCGGTCTGGTCGATGGCATCGCCCAGCCACAGGCAAGCGATGGGCGCCCCCTCGGCTGCGGCCTCAACCCACCAGAGCGGGCCGCCCCAGTAGCGGGCGACCGTGGCCTCTAGGTGGGCAAAATCGCGCTGCTCGGGGAACAGCTCCGCGTAGCCCCACTGCAGAAAGCGCAGCAGCACCCCGCGGTCGGCGCTGCGCCCGCACCGCCAGCGGCACCCCGGGGCCAGCGGCGGCGCCTGCGGCGCGCTCATGGGCCCTCGCCGGCGGCTGGGGCCTCGGCGGCGGCATTGGCGGCCCCCTCGGTCGGGGCCGGTGCCAGCATGTCGTCCGGCAGGAAAAAGCGCGCGCTCACCACTGCTAGCGCCAGCAGAAACAGGGCCACAACCAGCAGCGGCGCGATGTAAGCGCGGAAAAACGCCATCATGCTTCCTACTCTAGCGGCGATCACGCCTGAGGTCGTTGAGGGCTTTCTCCCAGTACCAGGACTCGGGGTGGCCGGGGTTGAGGCGCTTCTCGCGCTCCACCAGGCGCTCGGCTGCCTGGCGATCGCCCGAGAGCTGCCGGATGAGCTCCTGCTGCAGCTTGCGCGGCGCAACGCGCCCGCGGCGGACCCCAGCGCTGGAGCGCCGCCAAAATAGCAGCGCAATTCCCGCCGCGATCGCTACCCCCAGCAGCAGTTCAGCCATCACTCATCCCAGTCGCGATCGTCGAGGCCCGGGCGCGGCATGGGCGGGATGCGCGGCTTGTTGAGCTGGCGCAGCCAGACGCCGCCTGCAACCGCAACCACCAACCAGATCCAACCGCTCAGCGACTGCAGCAGCAAAAAGCCACCCACTGCCAGCATCGTACCGAACAGCAGCAGGGTGGCCGCCAGCACGCGCCGGACGTCGCGCCCCAGGTCCTGACCAGGGGGGGTGCCGGTGCGCGCGCGCTGGTAGCGCCAGCCCCAGCCGCTGGGGCGCACGCGCTGATAAAAGGCATCCAGGGTGGCCGCCGATTCGGGCGCAGTCAGCAGCATGGCCGGGATCCAGATTGCGGCGGTGAGCGCCGAGATAACAATTAACTGGATGCCAAAATCTTGCAGGACCTCCACCGTTGGAGCGGCCCAGGGCGAGACGGTCTGGGGATCCTGGCGCGCCAGCACCCGGACGATGGCCCCCACGGCAAAGCTGCCCACCAGGGCGGCCAGCTCGGCGGCGGCATTAATGCGCCACCAGAACCAGCGCAGGATCAGCACCAGGCCGGCGCCGGTCCCCAGCGCGATCGCCAGCCGGAAGATGGTGGCCACGTTCTCGGCCCAAAAGGCCGCCAGCGCGCCCAAAACCGCAATCAGCACCGAGGCCAAGCGCCCCACTAAGATCAAGCGGGCCTGCGGCGCTTGCGGGTCCAGAAAGCGCCAGTAGAGGTCGTTGGTTAGGTAGGAAGCGCCCCAGTTAATCGAGGTCGAGACCGTGCTCATAAAGGCCGCCACCAGCGAGGCCACCACCAACCCCAGCAGCCCCGGTGGCAGGAAATCCAGCATGAGCTTGGGATAGCCCAGCTCCGGGTCTTCCAGATCCGGGTAGAGCACCACGGCCGCCAGCGCCACCAGCACCCAGGGCCAGGTGCGGATGACGTAGTGCAGCAGGTTGAAAAACCAAGCCGCTCGCTCGGCAGCGGCTTCATCGCGGGAGGCGGCCAGGCGCTGGACGAAGACCCCGCCGCCATCGCTGCGGCGAAACGCCCACCACTGCACGAACACATAGGCGCCGAAGGTGCTCAGCGAGATGCCAGCGGCATCGTTCCACTGCAGCTCGAGCAAGCCCTGGCCCCACTGCAGCGGCAGCAGGCTCAGGACATCGTGCTCAGTGGCCTGCTGGGCGGCCGGGACCAGCTCGCGGATGCCGCCCACCTGCCGGACGGCGGCAACGGCGACGGTGATCGCTCCAAACAGCGCCAGAAAGAACTGGAAAAAGTCGGCGGCCACCACGCCCCAGAGTCCCGCCAAGCTGGCGTAGAGCAGTACAAAGGCCGTCACGCCCACCACGCTCCAGAGCTTGGTGCTCTCGCCGGGCTCGAACCCTAAGCTCTGCCAGAGCTCCAGCGCCCCCACCACTTTGACCATGGCCAGCATGACGTAGCCAATGCCGATGCAGTTGATGGGCACGGCAAACAAAAACGCCTTCGTGGCGCGCAGGATTTGGGCGCTACGGCCGCTGTAGCGGATCTCGGTGAGCTCGGGGTCGGTAACCACGGCCGAGCGGCGCCACAGGCGGGCAAAGGCATAGACCAAGATCAGGTGCGCGATGCCAAAGCTCCACCACTCCCAGTTGCCGGCGATGCCGCGCGTCCCCACCACCCCAGCAATGTAGAGCGGCGTATCCACCGAGAAGGTGGTGGCGGCCATGCTGGTTCCGGCCAGCCACCAGGGCAGCGATCGCCCCGAGACGAAAAACTCCACCAGACTCCGGGCACCGCGCCGGGCCAAATACAGCCCCACGCCCAGCGCCGCTACCAGGTAGAGGGCAATGACGGCCCAATCGAGCGCTTGCATGCCACCTCCGCTGCGCTCGTCCGAGCCCGTTTGTAGCAGACCAGGGGGGCGCGGCGATCAGGGGGGCGCTAGGAACCGGCGGCAACCGGGGGTTGCGAGTGGGAACCGGAGAGCACCTGCGCCAGGGCGCTGGCCGGGTTCTGGGCGTAGGGCCAGGCAAAGGCGTGCCGGAAGGCGGCTTGCTGGCAGGCCTGGAGCTGGTGGAAGTCGATGACGTCCTGGGTGAGCAGGTTCTCGTACTCGAACGGCAGGCGGACGTCGTGGAGCCCGGCGTTGTCGGTACAGATGGCGATATCGACCCCAGCGTCAAAGCAGCGATCGAACACGGGCTGCAGCTGCTGGTGATCGGCGAGCGTGCCGCTTTGCAGGTAGGTGGTGGGGCAGACCTCCAGGCACTGGCCGCGCCGGGCGAGCTCGGGCAACAGCTCGGGGTAGTGGCGCGGGATCTGGATGCCGTGGCCGATGCGATCCAGATAGGGCAGCAGCTGCGGGTAGCAGCCGCGCTCGGTCTCAAAGGCGTGGCCGGTGGTGGGCAGCCCCAGCGAGCGGGCGTAGCGATAGAGGGCAATGAACTCGTCCTCGCGCTCGGCGTAGCGGTCGTCGCTGCCGGCCAAATCGATGCCGCAGACGCGATCGCGGTTGGCGGCGGCCAGATCCACGATGGCTTTGTTGACGGCGTAGGGCAGCTGGGCGTGCAGGCAGAGGATCTGGCGGGTCACGACCGGGTAGTCCGGGCACTGGCTGGCCTCGCCTACCACCTCCACGATCTCGCCCATGCAATCGATGCGCTCGCTTTGGGGGCAGGTCTCGGGGGTGCGCAGGTAGGGGGTGTAGCGCAGCTCCAGATAGGCCAGGTTCTCAAAGATGTAGGCCCCGCGCAGCAGGCGGTAGATAAAGTAGGGCAGGGCCTGGCGGGTTTGCACGCGCTCGACCAGGCGGTGCAGCTCTAAATATTCGTTAAGCGTTTGCCGCGGTCGGGTGTAAAAGCGCTCGAAGGCCTTGTAGTCTGGAAACCGCTCGGCTAGGTCCGGGCAGTGACGCTGCAAGTACCGCCACAGCACCCGCGGGACGATGGCGCCGCCCAAATGGCGATGCAGCTCGGCGTGTAAGGCCACGGCTCTCCCTCCTGCGATTGCGCTTGCCCCAAGCGGCGAGCCCGGCTCGGTTGACACCGATTGCCGCCCTGGCGAATAATTGGCATTTGTAAAAACTGTAGCGTTTCCCCCAACCCTTGGCTAACGTCGTTGTCATTGGCGCCCAGTGGGGCGATGAAGGAAAAGGCAAGATCACCGACCTGCTCAGCCGCTCGGCCGATACGGTCGTGCGCTACCAAGGGGGGGTTAATGCCGGGCATACCGTGGTCGTGCGCGGCGAGTCGTTCAAGCTGCACCTAATCCCCTCGGGCATCCTCTACCCCGATACCGAATGCGTGATCGGCTCGGGGGCCGTCATCGATCCCCAGGTGCTGATCGAGGAGCTGGATCGGCTCGAGGCGCTGGGCATCGGGACCGAGCGGCTGTTGGTCTCGCAGACGGCCCACGTCACCATGCCCTACCACCGCCTGCTCGATCGGGCTTCGGAGCAGCGCCGCGGCGAGCGCAAGATCGGCACCACGGGCCGCGGTATCGGGCCCACCTACGCGGACAAATCCGAGCGCACCGGCATCCGCGTCATCGACTTGATGGATCCGGCGGGGCTGCGCGAGCAGCTGCGCTGGACCATTGCCTACAAAAACGCCATCCTGGAGAAGCTCTACGACCTGGAGCCGCTGGATCCCGAGCCCATTATTGAAGAGTACCTGGGCTACGCCGAGCGGCTGCGCCCGCATGTGGTGGATAGCTCGCTCACCATCCACCAGGGCATCAAGCAGCGGCGCAACCTGCTGTTTGAGGGGGCGCAGGGGACGCTGCTGGATCTCGACCACGGCACCTATCCCTACGTCACCTCCTCGAATCCGGTGGCCGGCGGGGCCTGCGTGGGGGCTGGCATTGGCCCCACCACCATTGATCGCGTCATCGGCGTGGCCAAGGCCTACACCACGCGCGTGGGCGAGGGCCCCTTCCCCACCGAGCTCAACGGCGATTTGGGGCAAGCCCTGGGCGATCGCGGGGCCGAGTTCGGCACCACCACGGGCCGGCGCCGCCGCTGCGGTTGGTTCGATGCGGTCATCGGCCGCTATGCGGTGCGCATCAATGGCATGGACTGCCTGGCCATCACCAAACTGGATGTGCTGGATGAGCTGAGCGAGATTAAAGTCTGCGTGGCCTACGAGCTCGATGGCGAGCGGCGCCGCGAGTTCCCAACCAGCTCGCGCGAGTTCGCCCGCTGCCGCCCCATTTACAAAACCGTGCCGGGCTGGCGCCAGTCGACGGCGCGCTGCCGCTCGCTGGCCGAGTTGCCCAAGCAGGCCCTGGATTATCTCAAGCTGCTGGCCGAACTGGTGGAGGTGCCCATCGCCATCGTCTCGCTGGGGGCCAGCCGCGATCGCACCATCATTGTCGAGGATCCCATTCACGGGCCCAAGCGGGCGCTTTTGGACGAGAACGGCGCCCCCGTGGCCCCCTCGGCAACGGCTGCCAGCTGAGGCCCCATGTTAGCCTAGTTAAGCTTGGCGGCATCCCAAGCCGAGCGGGTGCGCGCCGCTTTGGAATTGGTGCAACGACGCGCGAACTTATGCCAGTCACAATCGAGTGCCAGCAACGCCCCCAGGGCGTCAAGCCCAAAGCCATGCGCCGCCAGGGCCTGATTCCGGCCGCTCTCTACGGCCACAACGGCACAGAGTCCGTCTCGGTGGCGGTTGTGTCCAAAGAGGCCGAGCGCCTGCTCAAGCATGCCTCGGTCAACAACACGCTCGTCAACGTCAAAATTCCCCACGCGTCGTGGCAAGGGCAGGCGCTCATCCGGGACGTGCAAACCCATCCCTGGAAGCCCCACCTCTACCACCTGAGCTTTTTTGCCGTCGCCGCTCAAGAGGAGGTCGAGGTCTCGGTGCCGCTGCACATTCACGGCGAGCCCATCGGGGTCAAGCAGCAGAACGGCATCCTAGAAGACATCCTGGACGAGATTCCGGTGCGCTGCGCCGCCAGCCAGATCCCCGAATCGGTCGAGATCGATGTCTCGGGCATGGAGACTGGCGATAGCTACACCATCGGCGATTTGATCCTGCCCGAGGGTGTGGTGCCCGCCGATGACCCCGAGAGCCCGGTGGTGACCGTGGTGGCTGCCAGCCGCGCGGCCGCCACGGCTGCCGAGGCTGAGGCCGATGCCAGCGAGGGCGGCGATACCCTCAGCGAGGCCACCCAGCTCTAGCCCCCGGCGGGCGCGTGGTAAGATTGCGGTCTTTGGTGGGAAAAGCCCGCGATGCAGTGCGAGGATAGTTGAATGACTAAAACATATAACGTCTGCGGTCTGGGCAACGCCCTGACCGATATCGAATTTGAAGTACTGCCCGAGACCCTGCAGGAGCTGGGGATCGATAAGGGCGTGATGACCCTGATCGAGCAGGAGCACCAGAACGCCATCCTGGAGCGGCTGCGGGATCGGCCCTGCAAGCAAAGCTGCGGCGGCTCGGCCGCCAATACGGTCACCGCGATCGCCCAGTTCGGCGGCAAGTGCTTTTACTCCTGCAAGGTGGCCAACGACGAAACCGGCCAGGCCTACTATCAGGACCTGGTGCGCCGCGGCATCGATACCAACTTGCAGCACCACGACCCCGAGCCGGGGGAGACGGGCAAGTGCCTGGTGCTGGTCACCCCCGATGCCGATCGCACCATGAACACTTACTTGGGCATCACCACCGAGTTCTCGGAGCGGGAGCTGGTGCCCGAGGCGATCACCAACGCCGAATACCTCTACATTGAGGGCTATTTGTTCGGCGACGAAAAAGGCAAGCAGGCCGCCATCAAAGCGCGTGACATCGCCCGCGAGGCCGGCAGCAAAGTGGCCGTGTCGCTCTCGGATCTCAACATGGTCAAATTCTGCAAGCAGGCCTTTTTGGATCTGATCGGATCGGGGATCGAGCTGATCTTTGCCAACGAGGACGAAGCGCTGCAGATGGCCGAGACCGATGACATTGATGAGGCCGTGGCCCACTTCAAGCAGCTGGCGAGCAGCTTTGCCATCACCCGCGGCGCCAAGGGCGTGATCGTTTACGACGGCCAGACCGCGACGGCGGTGGATTCGGTCAAGGTGGATGCCATCGATACGGTAGGCGCCGGCGACATGTTTGCCGGGGCCTTTCTGTACGGCATCACCCACGGCATGAGCCATGCCGACGCGGGGCGCTTTGCCACCCGAGCTGCCGCGCGCCTGGTCACTAGCTTGGGGCCGCGCCTGGACGAGCGCGAGGCCCAGACACTGCTGCAAGAAGCAGCCGTTGCCTAACGGGGACTCTAACCACCCAACAGCGGCTTTCGGGGCCGGGTGTCGCCCGGCCCCGAAGCGGTAGAATGGCACGGTCGCATTCTGGCCGGGAAGCGGTTGATCGAGCGCTATACGCTGCCCGAGATGGGCCAGCTCTGGAGCGAGCGCTACAAGTTCCAGACCTGGTTGCAGGTGGAGCTGGCGGTCTGTCGGGCCCAGGCTGAGCTGGGCTACATCCCGGCCGAGGCCGCCGAGACCATCGAGGCCCGCGCCGACTTCGATCCGGCGCGGATCGCCGAGATTGAGGGCGAGGTCCGCCACGATGTCATCGCCTTTTTGACCAACGTGGGCGAGCATGTGGGCGATGCCAGCCGCTACATCCACCTGGGGCTGACCAGCTCGGACGTGCTGGATACGGGCCTGGCCCTGCAGCTGAGCGCGAGCCTGGAGCGCCTGCTGGAGCAAGTGGAGGCCCTGGCCCAAGCCATTCGCTACAAGGCCCAGCAGCACCGCTATACGGTCATGGTGGGGCGCTCGCACGGCATCCACGCCGAGCCCATTACCTTCGGGTTCAAGCTGGCGGGGTGGCTGGCCGAGGTCTGCCGCCACCGCGATCGGCTGGTGCGCTTGCGCCCCGAGATTGCGGTGGGCAAGATCTCGGGAGCCGTGGGGACCTACGCCCACCTCGATCCGCAAGTTGAGGCCCGCGCCTGCCAGCAGCTCAACCTTACCCCGGATGTGGCCTCAACGCAGGTGGTCTCGCGCGATCGCCACGCGGCCTTTGTGGAAGCGCTGGCCCTGCTGGGGGCCAGCATCGAGCGATTCGCCGTCGAGATCCGCAACCTGCAGCGCACGGACGTGCTGGAGGTGGAGGAGTTCTTTGCCACCGGGCAAAAGGGCTCCTCAGCCATGCCCCACAAGCGCAACCCCATCCGCTCGGAGCGCCTGACCGGCCTGGCTCGGGTGCTGCGCGGTCACGCCACGGCCGCGCTGGAGAACGTCCCCCTATGGCACGAGCGCGATATCTCCCACAGCTCGGTGGAGCGCATCGCGCTGCCCGAGAGCTGCATCTACCTGCACTTTATGCTCAACGAGATGGCCGAGCTGGTGAAGGGGCTGCTGGTTTATCCGCAGAACATGCAGCGCAACCTCAATGCCTACGGCGGCGCCATTTTCAGCCAGCAGGTGCTGCTCAAGCTCGTGGAGAAAGGGATGTCGCGCGAGGCGGCCTACGACGCCGTGCAGGCGTGCGCCCATCAGGCCTGGAACCATCCGCAGGGGGACTTTCGCGCGGCGATCGGGCGCGACGAGCGCATTACCAGCCAGCTGAGCGCGGAGGAAATCGAGGCCTGCTTTGACCCGCAGCAGCACCTCAAGCACCTGGAGGCGATCTACCAGCGCTTGGGGATTTAAGCGGCTGCCCTAGCTCCCTTCGCGAACGGCTTCCAGGATGCGGGCGAAGTAGAAGCGCTGGCTGGTTTTGGCTTGCCGGCGCACCGCAAAGCCGCTGTCGCGCAGCGCCGCCACAATGTCGGCTTCGCGGTGCTGGTAGGCGCGGGTGGTTTTGCTGGGGCCAGGGAAAAACTCGCCGATCTTTTTGAGCAGGCTGAGCGCCGGCGTTTTGGGCGCAAAACTCAGGATCAGGCGCGAGTCGCTCAGGCTGGCGAGGTGCGCCACCATTTGCACGGCGCTGGCGGGCGGGTAGTGGATCAGCACGTCCAGGCAGGCCACCGTGTGGTAGCGCCCCTGCACGGCCTCGAGGTCGGCAACGCGCAAGGTGAGGTTGCTGCTATCGGCCAGCGCGGCGTTGGCTTCCTGCTGGGCTTGGGCCACCATTTTGTCGGAAATGTCGCTGGCAAAGACCCTCGCTCCCGCCCGCGCGAGCGGAATGCTGAGGCTGCCTACCCCGCAGCCCACATCGCAGATGGTGCGCTGGGCCAGATCGCCATCCTGGTGGAGCCAGTCCAGGACCGTGTCGATGGTTTGTTGGTGGCCGGTGCGGATGTCGCGCTGGACGCGGTTGACGGGCTCGTTGCCGTAGATGCGGCGCCACCGATCAAAGCCGGTGGTGTTGAAGTACGCTTTGACGGTGGCTTTGTCGTCGGCGGTCATGGACCCCAGCCGGCTCGCTTCCGAGCCCATCCTGCCATTTGCCACTGCTGCTTGTGTGCTGGGGGGCGGTGGGACCCTAAGTACTAGTTTTGGGCCTCGGCGATTTTGTGTCGGAGCGCGCGCTCGGTTTCAGCCTTAGCTTCCTGACTGTCGCAAGGCGATGGATACCAGCTGGCGTCCGGGTTCTGCCGCTCGACGAACAGTTCCTGGATCGCCGCTTCATCGCTCGGGTGCTGCCGGATGTATTGCTTGAGCTCGCGCCGGTTCATCGATTTGAAGTCAGCCACCTTCGAACCTCCAGCGCCCGTCCTCGGCAATGACAATCTCGATACTTTCCGTATCGCCTGCAATGATAAAAATCACCCATCTAGCCCGATCATACCGGAACAGATATAGCAAAACTACCTGATTCGTGAACGGAGAGTGCACCCATACTTAAAAGCCTAAATTTTCCTTTTCGAGGGACTTTTGTAGATTTGTATCGCTGGCAACTAACGTTCACGTATGGTCTACGACTGCTATAAATGAGCTGCAGCAGGTCCGAGAGCATTTGGCAGATGACGGTCGCTGTCAGGGCCTGTCGTTCTGTAGGCATCTAGGCCTCATACCAATCCTCGTAGTTTATGCACTAGATTGCGATCTCCGAAATTCCCTCAATATGGGAGTAATGCGCTTTAGCAAGCGTGCATCCGCTACTCAAATTGGTATCAGTGATTGTAAGCGGTTCCGCTCCAATCGGATAAGTCAATTCGCTCATGCAGCCAACTTTAGGCTGCTCTAACTACTTTGCAAATGTGCCCTAGCCGAACCAATGCGAGGGTTCTTGGAGCCACCGCCTGGCGTTGGCGCCACGGGCAATGGTTCTGCGATCGCGGCAGTGGTAAACGTGCGACATCCCGGTTTTGAGCAGGCTGACGATCCGCGATCGCCGCTCGGGCGGAACGAGCGCTTTGAGATCGGCGCGCGAGGGCTCGCTTTCCCAGAGGCAGGTATAGCGATTGGGCATGCGCTCCAGAACGAACGCGATCAGCTGCCTGCGGGGCTGGGACGAGCGAAAAAGCGCTCGGTAGGGGTGGCTGCTGGGCAGGGCCAATAGCAATTGGTTGAGCTCCGTTTGCGCCACTAATTCGGTTAGGTTGAGGACCTTGGCTACCATATCTTCCCCCGGCTTCGCCCAACCGGCCAGAACGGCGCCGCGCGCTAGTCCCCTCACCCACTGAAAGCGCAACGCGTTTGGTATTAACCAATCTAGGCAGTCAAGGGGGCGATCATGTCAGTTTGTTAAGCCAAATTCATCCACGATTAAAAAAAGCCAGCCATAAATGCCGTTTATGGCACTGGGCTGATACCAATTTGAGCAGCGGATGCACGCTTGCTAAAGCGCATTACTCCCAAACTACGAGGATTGGTATGACGGGCGCTAGAGCGGCTCCCGGGCCGGAACGCCCGGAGCGCGCGGGAAGCGGGCGGGCGTACGCCCGGTTTTTTCCAGATAGATGCAGTGGCGCTCGGCTTGGGTGAGCGGCGTCGTCCAGTCTTCAATGCCGGCGACCGTGCCGCCCAGCTGCTTGGCGGCTGCCGCGACGGCATCGGCTTGGGCTTGGTCCCAGCGGCCGCGGTAGAGGATGGCAATGCCGCCGCGCTCGAGCAACGGCAGTGCGTACTCCGCACAGGGAACGGTCCGACCCACAGCGCGCAGAAGGGCCAGGCTGTAGGCTTCCCGGTGCTGCGCCTGCCGGCCGATCTGCTCGGCTCGCCCCGCCAGCGGCACGGCATTGTCGATGGCGAGCTCGACAACGATGCGCTCTAGGGCGCTCGCTTTTTTGCCCGTGGCTTCCAACAGCGTCACCGCAACTTGCGGGTAGGCGATCGCCACGGGCAGGCCGGGCAACCCGGCTCCAGTGCCAATGTCGATGGCGCGATCGCCGGCCACCAGCTCGAGCGAAGCTGGCCCGCTGAGCGAGTCCCACAGATGCTTTTCCCAAAAGGCCTCGGGATCGGTGATGCGGGTGAGGTTGAGGTAGCGGTTTTGGGCCAGGACGGCCTCGTAGAGGGTTTGAAGCTGGCGCTGTTGGGCCTCGGTGGGAGACCAACCTAGGGTGGCCTCCCAAAGTTCGTCGGGATTGGGGAGCTGGGCCGGTGGGGAGGTTTCCACCATTCAAGCAACGTTGCGGCTGCTGTCTTGCTGGCTCATGACGGTTGCCGGGTCGCAAGCCTGGAGCCGGCCGCGCTCGATCTGCCAGCAGCGATCGGCCAGGCGGATGAGCTCGCGCGGCTCGTGGGTAACAATCAAAAGCGTCCAGTGGGCTTTGAGGCGGGCGAGCAGCTTGACCAGCTGGTGCCGCATGGACCAATCTAGCCCGGCGGTGGGTTCATCCAGCAGCAGCAGGTTGGGTTGGCGGATGAGCTGGACGGCCAAGGCCAGGCGGCGCTGCTGCCCCCCGCTGAGCGCGTGCGGCGCGGCCGAGTGCGACACCGCCGCCAAATCTACCTCCTGCAGCGCGCCCCGAATTTGGGCGGATCCCAGCTCGGGGTGGCCCAGGCGCAGCTCTTCTAGGACGGTACTGCCGCAAAAGTGGCGCTCGGGGAACTGAAACACCAGGCCGGCGAGCTGTTGCAAATCGTCCGGCAGGAGGGCGCGATCGCGCCAATAGAGCTTGCCGCTGGTGGGCTCGGCCAAGCCGGCGAGGATCTCGAGGAGCGTGCTTTTGCCCGAGCCGCTGGGTCCCATGACGAGTCCGAGCTGCTGCGGCGCCAAGCTTAGGTTGATGCTGTCCAGAATGGGGCTGGGCGTAGCCGGTGGGTGGTAGCTTAGGGCTTGGAGCTGGAGCATGGGCCGCGGGAACTTTGCCGGAGGCCGCCCGGTCGTGAATCCAGCCTTTTATTGTAGACAGGTGAGCTCGCCATGACCGTTGCGTTGCGTCGGTTGCTGCCGGGATCGCTAGCTGGAGCGCTGGTGCTGGCCCTAAGCGTGGGGAATGCACCTGCTTGGGCAGGCGATCCGTTTCGGAGCCGCAACGAGCGCCCCATCTCCGATACCACCGAGGCGGCGTTTGAGGCTGCCTTTCGGGCCGGCGACTACCCGCTGGCGGCGCAAAAGCTACGCGCGGCCGAGGGCGACGATCCGCTACTGTACGCGTTGCGCGCGGCCATGGCCTATACCGAGCGCGACTGGCAAGGCTTTCAGCGCAACGGCCGCCAGACCCTGGAGCGCGCTCAGGCGCTGCGATCACAGGATCCGCTGCGCGGCGAGCTCTATACGGCGGTAGGGCATTTTCTGGTTGGGGCCTACACCTACAAGCAGCAAGACGGCTTCTCCTTGGGCTTGCTAAATCGGTTCCGCCAGGCCCTGCAGGCGCTGGATGAGGCCGAGCGCATCGACCCCCAAGATCCGGAGATGAACCTGGTGAGCGGGTTCATCGAGCTTTTACTGGCTGCCAACTTCCCGTGGCAATCGGCGCAGGCGCCCATCGAGAACCTCAAGGAACGCGCGGCCCCCGACTATTTGGCCTACCGTGGGGTTGCCCTGGGCTATCGCGACACGGAGCGCTACGAACAGGCGCTGCAGTTTGCCGAGCGGGCCTTGGAAAAATTGCCGGACAATCCCGAGCTGCAGCACCTCAAAGGTCAAATCCTGTACCGCATGGGCCGCAAGCGCCAGGACCCAGCGGCAATCGAGCGCGCGATCGCCAGCTTTGAGCAAGCGCTGGCCCAAAAAGACCAGGTACCGGCTTCCTACGTCAGCCAATGGGAGCAAGAGCGGCGCGAGGCTCAACAATTGCTCCAAGCGCGCCGCTAGCGCTAGGATTCTAGCCGTTGGGCGCGCCCTAGGACGCAATGGCCCCATTCGATTGCCTGGTGGTGGGCGGCGGCCCGGCCGGTGCGACGGCCGCCTATCACCTCGCCCGGCGCGGGCGTGCGGTCCTGGTGCTGGAGCAGGCGATGCTGCCACGGTACAAGCCCTGCGGCGGCGGTGTTGCGCCCGAGGTACAAGCCTGGTTTGACTTTGACCTGTCGCCGGCCATCTCGCATGGCGTGACGCTCAACCGCTACAGCTGGCAGCACGGCGACTCCATCGAGGTGCCGCTCGAGGCCTCCCAGCCCATCTGGATGGTGCGGCGCGAGACCTTTGATCGGTTTTTGCTAGTGCAGGCCGAGCGCCAGGGCGCCCGACTGCGGCAGGGGACGGCTGCGACTGGCATCGAGCAGGGCCGCGATGCAGTGTCGGTGCATGCGGCGGGTGGCACCACGAGCGGGCGCTACCTGATTGCCGCCGACGGCGGCAAGGGGCCCCTGGCCCACTGGTTGGGGTTCAAGCAGCGCAAGCGGGTGCTGGCTGGTGCCCTCGAGACGGAAGTGCCGGCGGATCCCGGGGCCGACCCGCGGGCCTACTTTGACTTTGGCGCGATCGCGCAGGGCTATCTGTGGAATTTCCCCAAGGCGGATGGCTACTCCCTCGGCGCAGGAGCCTTCGGTCGGCGGGGGGTGCAAAACCTCAAGCAGGCCGTCGCGCACTACGCCCAGTCGTTTGGGCTCGATACAGCCGACTGCCCGCACTGGGGGCATCCCATCAGCCTCTGGAATGGCCCGCAACGCCTGCACGCCCACCGGGCGTTGCTAGCGGGCGAAGCGGCTTGCGTTACTGACCCGCTGACTGCCGAGGGCATCCGCCCGGCTATCTTGAGCGGCCTCAAGGCTGCTGAGGCAGTCGATCGCGCGCTTGCGGGGCAACCGGAGGCCTTACCCGACTACTCCCGCGCCATCGCGCAGGAATGGGGGCGGCAAATGCGCTGGGCGCAGCGATTGGCCGAGCTGTTCTACCGCTTTCCGCGATTTAGCTACCGGAACACCCTCAAGCGGCCGAGTGCCACGCGCACTTTCGGCCGCATCCTGTGCGGCGAGCTGCGCTACTCCGACATTGCCGGCTCGGCGCTCAAACGCTTGCAAGCCCGGCTCGCTGGGGGGTAAAGGGGATGGCTGCTACGGGTCGAGGCCGAGGGCCTGCCGGAGTGCTACCTCGCTATCGCCCTGGAGCTCGGCCGAGCGCGTCAGGAGCAACGCCACGGCAACGCGGATGAGGGTGTTTTCGGTAATGCGCTCGCCGCCCCGCTTTTGGCGGTTGAGCTGGCGCGCCAGCTCGGTCAACCGGTCCAGCTGCTCTGGGTGCAACCGCGCTTCTTTGCGCGCGAGCCGGGCGTATTTGGGCGAGCCAGCCGCCGGCTGCGAGGGGGGCTCGCTGGCTTGGGTGCGGATCAGATCCGATAGGTTGCGCTGCGATCCGGCCATTAGGGGCTTAAGCCTTGTAACAACTCCACGGCAATGCGGCGGTAGTCGGCGGCGGCTGCGCGGGCGTGCTTGCCAGCTGCCGCCGTGATGGGGATACCCTCAAGCGGGCAACGCTGGTGGACTTTGTAGGCGCGCACCCAGCGCTCGAACGTGGGAATCCCGACGGCCTGCAGCGACTGTTGGGCTTCGCGCGCCTCGCTGGGGTAACGCGCATTGACCATCAACAGCAAGCCTTGTTGGGGGGCGGCCGTTAGCGCGCGCGCGTTGCTCGCGGTTTCGATCAGGGCTGCTAGCGCCATGGGGATAGGCGGCGCGGGCAGAATGAGCCAGTCGGCGACTGCCACCGCCGCCTGCCACGTCCGGTCGGAATGAGCGGCCGCCGTATCGATCGCGGCCAAGTCGTAGCCGCTGGCTGCTGGCAATTGCCGCAGCAACTGGGACTCGGTCTCGGCGGTCCAGTCGAAGGGCATGCTACCGCGCTGGGCCCACCAACTGGCCGAGCCGCGCGCGCAGGCATCCACCAGCAACACGTTCAGTTCGCTCGCCAAGATGGAGGCCAAATTCAGGGCGGTGGTGGTTTTGCCGGTTCCGCCCTTGAAGTTGGCCACGGTCAGGATGCGGGGCATGGTGCCACTGATAGCACGAACTAACAGAGTTTACCACTCCTACATCTTGTAGTCACAAAAAACGAATATTCGGTTTAACCAAGCTTTCTAACTCTGTTAGTTTGGTTAACACGACCGCTCGATGCCCCAGCCCAAACAAAACCGCGGTGCCACGCATGGCACTGCGGTCTGGCTGCTAGTAGCTAACTGGCGGCGCTTACTGCAGCTCGAGTTGGGAGTTGAGCGTCAAGTTGAGCCGTTGGCTGGAGTCGAGCACGATCAGCTCCACTTGGTCCTGGCCCGAGAATACCCTGGCCAAGACTTCTGCCGTGGTGTCGCTCAGCACGGCGCCCGCATCCACTTGGCGATCACCGGTGACGGCCTCAATCGCCGCCTGCGCTCCGGCCCCTAGGGCAGCACCCTTTACCAGATCATCGGCATTCGAGCCGCCTTTGACCGTCCTTGTCTGGGTAATGAGGCCTGAGGTGGCATCCAGTGCAATCGCGCGATCGGCCGAGAGGCGCAACTGCTCGGCATAGAAGCGAGCCCCCGTCTCGCCATCGTCGCTTTCAATTCGCAGCTCGCCCTCAATGGGGGTGCCTTTGGGAATGAGAACTTCCCCATCCTCGGCTTTGACCGCCTGAGCGACTTTAAGCGTTACGGGGACGGGATTGGGCTCTTTGGGCGAGAGATAGATCTTGCGGGCTTTGTCGTACTGCGCTGAGATAGTGGTTTCGGCCGGGACAACCTGGGCCGTCCCTTGCGACTGAACCACGTACTGGGAGTCGATCGCGTTGGCCCGACCGGCGCTGACTAGAGCTTGGTAGATCGAGGCCGCTACCTCAGCGCGGGTCGCTTGCCGATCGGGGTTCAGTTGGCGGCGGTTGGGGTGGTTGACAACGATTTGGTTTTGCGTTGCTGCGGCAGTGCTGCTGCGGGCCCAATCGGGAATGGCTGAGGCATCGTTGTAGTACTCCAAGACTGAATCGGGCGATTGGGATGCCTCGTAGTTCAACCCCCCTGACAAGGCGGCGAGAACTTGAACGCGCGGGATGTTTTGCGACGGCTTGAAGATTTTGTTGGGGTAGCCGGTCAAAAAGCCCATGGTATAGGCCTTGCTGATGGCCTCATTGGCCCAATGGTCCTGGGGCACATCCTGGAAGGAAGTGGCGTTGCGAGTGGCGGATTTATCGAATGCCTGATTGAGCATGGCCGCGAACTGGGCCCGCGTCACAGGTTCTTGCGGCCGAAAGGTGCCATTGGGAAAGCCGCTGATGACGCCGCGCTCTGCCATGGCCTGAATGTAGGAGCGCGCCCAATAGTCGCTGGCGACATCGGAGAAAGTCTTTTGGGCGGCGGCTGGCGCGGGGGCCACCAAGGGTGTTGCCGCTCCGGCAAGGGTGCCTAGTGCGACCAGTAAGGTCCTATCGGAACGTCCGGCGATAAAGTCAGCCATAGTTGCCTGCTCGATTGCTGCACTGCGGAACGACTTGACGGTAGCAGCCCGGATCCAGTGCCTCGGCCGCCGGCGATGGCTGCCAGTCTGAGTGCGAATGGATTACTATGGAGGGCTCGACTGTTGCACTACCGAGCGAGTTCTCATGGCCGTTCCCAAGAAGAAGACCTCAAGAGCGCGGCGCGATCGCCGCCGGGCCGTTTGGAAGCGCAAGGCCAAATTCGAGGCGGAGAAGGCTCTATCCCAGGGCAAATCGGTGCTGACCGGCCGCTCTAACAGCTTCATCTACCCCAGCGAGGAGGATGAAGAAGACGAGGAAGGCGAGTCCTAGCCCTCAAGCCGCATCGCCCCAGCTGCGCAGCTGCCAGTACACCAGGGCGCCTGCCATGGCCAACAGGACGACGGCAGCGGCGGCAGCATAGCCAAAATCGAAGCGGGCAAAGGCCTGTTGGTAGATGTAGTGCACCATCAGGTTAGTGCTGTTGAGTGGGCCGCCGCCGGTGACAATGTAGACCTGCTCGAAGCTGCGCAGGCTAAAAATAGCAGTGGTGACCGTGGCAAACACCAGCGTGGACTTGAGGCCGGGCAACGTTACGTGCCAGAACCGGGCCAGCGCGCCCGCCCCATCCAGCACAGCAGCCTCGTAGCGCTGCTGGGGGATGGCTTGCAGGCCAGCCAGAAACAGCAGCATGTTGAACCCGAGCTGCTTCCAGACGCTCAGCCCGATCAGCACCGGCATGGCCCAAACCGTACTGCTCAGCCACGCAATGGGCTCGCCGCCGAGCGCCATTAGCAGCTGGTTGAGCGGCCCTTGCTGCTGGAAGATCCAGCGAAACCCCAATCCCACCGCAACTAGCGAGGCGATGGCGGGAATGAAGTAGCCGGCGCGCAGCAGCCCGCGCAGCGGCAGCGTCTGGTTGAGGCCGATGGCGATGGGCAGCGGCAGGAGGATACTGGGGATGACGGTCGCGGCAGTGAAGTAGAGGGTGTTACCCAGCACCTGGCGAAAATCGGGGTCTAGGACCAAGCGCAGGTAGTTGCGCCCCCCGACCCATTGCGGCCCGGCCTGGTCGAATAGGCCGCTAGTGAAGCTCAAATAGAGCAGATAGCCAATGGGCCAGAATAAAAACACGCCCAGCAGCAGCAATGCTGGGCTCAGAAACGCCCAAGCCGCAGTCGCTTCGCGGCCGAGCCAGCCGGTACGGTATGGGGATGACATGGGCGCGCTTTTGCGATGGTTGCCGAGCGTTCTGAACTAGAGTCTGCCCTGGTTTCGCCCAGCCCGCAAGCCGATGTGTCTGCGTCCGAAGTTCCGCTGCGATTGGGCGTGTTGGCCTCGGGCAGCGGTAGCAACTTTGAAGTGATCGCGCGCGCTATTGCCGCCGGCCAGCTCAACGCCCGCTTGCAGGTGGTGGCCTACGACCGTCCCCAAGCGCCGGTGGCCCAGCGGGCGCAGCAGTGGAGGGTACCGGCCGAGTTGTGCCGCCCCCGCCGCAGCGGCGACACGCGCGAGGCCTTCGATCGCGCGCTAGTGGCGCGCCTGCAAGCCTATGGGGTGGAATGGGTGGCCATGGCGGGCTGGATGCGGATCGTGACCCCTACTTTTATCGCGGCCTTCCCTGATCGGGCCATCAACATCCACCCCAGCTTGCTCCCCAGCTTTAAGGGGCTGCGCGCCATCGAGCAGGCGCTCGAGGCTGGTGTCACCATTACCGGCTGCACGGCTCACGTGGTGCGCTCGGAAGTGGATAGCGGCCCCATCCTGATGCAGGCTGCAGTCCCCGTTCGCGCCGGCGATACGCCCGAGACACTGCGAGCGCGCGTGCAAGCCCAGGAGCACGCCATCCTGCCGGCCGCGATCGCGCTGGCTAGCAGTCCGGCTTCCAGTCGTCTTCGCGCAGGCGAATGATGTCATCCTCGCCCAGGTACTCGCCGTTTTGGACCTCGATCATCACCAGCGGGATGACGCCCGGGTTCTCCACCCGATGGGCGACGTTCATGGGAACGTAGGTCGATTGCCGGGCCGTCAGCAGCTGCTCGCGTTCCTCGAAGGCAACCCGCGCCGTTCCCGAAACAACCACCCAGTGCTCGCTGCGGTGGAGGTGCATTTGGGTGCTGATGTGGCGCCCGGGTTCCACCTCGATGCGGTTGATGCGGTAGCGCTCGCCTTCTTCCAGCACAGTAATGGTACCCCAGGGGCGCTGGTGCTGGTTGGCGGGCTCGCTCGAGGGGGGCGAGGCGGCTGCCGGATCGGCTCGCTCGGCGCTCATGGTGCGGCTCTCGATCGGCAAACCTTAGCTGGCTGAGGGACTATCAGCCTGCCCGGCAAAGTCGAGCGCGACCGAGTTGATGCAGTAGCGCTTGCCCGTGGGTTGGGGGCCGTCGTCGAAGACGTGCCCCAGGTGGGCATCGCAGGCCGAGCACAAGACCTCAGTGCGGCTCATGAACAGGCTGCGATCCGTTTCGTGGCGAATGTTGGACTCGTCAACCGGCGCCCAAAAACTGGGCCAGCCCGTGCCGGAGTCGTACTTGGTGTCGGAGCCGAATAGGGATTGGCCGCAGCAGATGCAGCGGTAGGTGCCGGTGGCCTTGTGGTTGTAGTACTCGCCCGAGAAAGGCGGTTCTGTCCCGCGCTGGCGGGTTACACGGAACTGTTCGGGCGTGAGCTGCTGCTGCCACGCCTGCTCGCTTTTTTCCACCTTGGTCCCCATACCGTAGTTCTCCTGCCCTTGGATTGGCTGCTTCTATCCTAGCGCCGCCTCAGGCCGGGGGATCGCGCAGCTCGCCCTCGGGGCCTAGCGGCGGGTAGGGCTGGCCCCGCTCGCGGCAGCGCGCGGCAATTTGGGGATAGCCCCACTCGAACAGGACTTGCCAGTAGGTGTCGGCCTCCAGGCGGACGCGGTCGTAGCAGCCCGCTTCCATGCGCTGCCGCTGGGCCTCGAACAGGATGACGGCCGCCGCCACGGAAACGTTGAGTGACTGCACCATCCCAAACATGGGAACGGTCAGGTGCGCGTCCGCGATCGCGGCGGCATGCTCGCTAACCCCCCAGCGTTCAGCGCCGAGCAGAATGGCGGTGGGTTGGGTGTAGTCAAAGCTGCGGTAATCGATGGCGCGATCGGAGGTATGGGCGGCACAGATGCGGAACTGGCGCTGCCGCAGCTGCGCCGCAGCAGTGTCAAGGTCGGGCTGGACCTGCAATTCCACCCATTTCTGGCTGCCTTGGGCGGTGCTGTTGAAGGTGGGCACGCCCTCGGTGGGATTGATGGCGTGGGCCTCAAACACCCCAACGGCGTCGCAGGTGCGCAGGATTGCCGAGAGGTTGTGCGGTTTGTGCACGTTTTCCATCAGCACCGTCAGATCGGGCTGGCGGCGATCGAGAACCTCCCGGATCCGGCGGTAGCGCCGCGGTACCAAAGCTCGCCCTCCTAGAGCACACCATTCCGACCAGCTAGACTAGCTCGTCCAGCAGCTCGGTCACGGTCTGCTGGGCGTTGAGGCGCCCTTGGTCGTAAATGGAGAGCGTCTCCAGCTTGGCGTGGCGCGAGAGTTTCTGCACCTTGCGCACGTCGCCGCCAGTGCGATCGAGGGCGGCGGTAATGGCCGAGTGCCGGATTTGGTGCGGCCCCAGGGGGCGGTCGATGCCGGCGGCTGTCGCCGCCCGGCGCACGATCTGGTAGAGGCTAGTGGTGCTGAGGCGCCGCCCCCAATAGCCGCGGTGGGTGCTGCAAAACAGCGGGGCCCGGCCCTCGGCTTCGCCTCTGACATCGATCCACGCCGCCAATGCGGCCTGGGCTTGCGCGCCCAAGCTGACAGTCTGGGCCTGCTTGCCCTCGCCTTTGCCGTAGATGCGCAACGTTGCCGCCGCGCGGTCCCAATCGGCAATGTTGGTCCGGGCGAGTTCGCCGCGCCGCAGGGCATTGCCCCACAGCACCAGCAGCAGGGCGCGATCACGCTTGCCTTTGAGGGTGCGGCTGTCGGGGACGGCGAGCATGGCCCGAAAGGCCTCGGCGCTAATGCCGGCGGTATCGCGATAGGGGCGCACCCGCTCACCGGTGATGTCCTGGAGGCTGTAGTCGCAGCGGCCGATCTGGCGGGCGTAGTTGACCAGGCTTTTAATGGCGGCCAAGCGGCGGTTGATGGTGGCCTCGGCCAAGCCGCGGTCCTGCAGGTGGGCCTTGTACTCCAGCACTACCGAGAGGGCGCTGTAGCGATCCAAGCGCAGGAACTCGGCGACCAGCTGCGGGTTGGGATCGGCCCCCGCCATCGTCCGGAAAAAGTCGTACAGGTCGCGGCGGTAGGCGCGGCGGGTGTAGGGCGAGCGCTTGTCGGCCAGCAGCGCCTGGAGCAGATCGCGATCAGGGCGGGAAGCCAGCGTTGGGGTAAAGGCGCCAGCGGCGAGCTCGCTCATGCCAGTTGTTATGATAATGGCTATTTTCGTAACATTTGTAGCACGCGCCGCCGGCTGCGGCGAGAGGGCGTTGGGCAGCACCCTGCTGGTACTGGCGCAAGCAGCGCCATTGGAGGTTGGCAATCCCGCAGCGGCTACCCCATCAGTCCCGCCGGACAGGCCAGGCCGAGCTCCCGGCAGGGCAAACTCGGCGGTGTGCCAGAATGAAGGGGGGGTTCGCTCGCCACTGTGGGCGGATCTGGTTACTGCTCGTTCCCGCGAGGCTGTATGACCACAACTGCCGAAGCGCCCGCCAAAACGCAACGCCGCACAATCTTCCCCTTCAGCGCCATCGTCGGCCAGGACGAGATGAAACTGGCGCTGCTGCTCAATGCCATCGATCCCCAAATCGGCGGCGTCATGATTATGGGCGATCGCGGCACGGGCAAATCCACAACAATCCGGGCGCTGGCCGACCTGCTCCCCGCAATTGAGGTCGTCAGCGGCGATCCCTACAACAGCCACCCCCGCGACCCCGATCTCATGAGCGACGAGATCCGGCAGAAGCTCGAGCGCGGGGAGCCGCTAGATACAGACCGCAAGCGCGTCCCCATGGTCGATCTGCCGCTGGGGGCGACCGAGGATCGCGTCTGCGGCACTATCGATATCGAACAAGCGCTCTCGGAAGGGGTCAAAGCGTTCGAACCGGGACTGCTAGCGCAAGCCCATCGCGGCATCCTCTACGTGGACGAGGTCAACCTGCTCGACGACCACCTCGTCGACGTGCTGCTCGATGCCGCCGCTAGCGGCTGGAACACCGTCGAGCGCGAAGGCATCTCAGTGCGCCATCCGGCCCGCTTTGTGCTGGTGGGCTCGGGCAACCCCGAAGAAGGGGAGCTGCGTCCCCAACTGCTGGATCGCTTTGGCATGCACGCCGAGATCCGCACGGTCAAAGACCCCGAGCTGCGGGTCCAGATCGTCGACCAGCGCGCCCAGTTCGATCGCGATCCGGACGGGTTCAGCCAGCACTACCAATCGCAGCAGGAGCAGCTGCAGCAGCAGCTGGTTCAGGCGCAGCAGAATTTGCCGGCAGTCGAGCTCGACGAGGATCTGCGCGTCAAGATCGCCCAGATTTGCGCCACGCTAGAGGTCGATGGGCTGCGCGGCGATATTGTCACCAATCGGGCGGCGCGCGCGCTCGCTGCCCTAGAAGGGCGCAACGAAGTCACCGCCGAAGATATCCGGCGCGTGGCGACGCTCTGCCTGCGCCACCGGCTGCGCAAGGATCCCATGGAATCAGTCGACTCCGGTTACAAAGTCGATAAAACCGTGGCCGAGACCTTTGAGCTAGAGCCGCCAGCCGAGCCACAATAGCCATACCGGCAATACGGCCTAAGCTCAAGGAACGACATGGCGGATACGCAAGCAGCTGCCCCCCAAGCAGCCTCGCCGGCCGATGCACCGGCGCCCCAGGAACCGCTAATCGAGCTCAAGGGCATTAGCAAAAGCTTTGGTAGCACTCTCATCCTGGATGAGATCGATCTGTCGGTGTCGCCGGGCGAGGCCGTGGTTGTCATTGGCCCCTCTGGCACGGGCAAATCCACTATCCTGCGCATTATTGCCGGGCTAATGGAACCCGATTCGGGTGAGGTCTGCATCCAGGGCCAGCGCCGCCAAGGCGCGATCGACGAGCAAACCGATCCGCTCGGCATTAGCATGGTCTTCCAGCAGTCGGCGCTGTTCGATTCGCTCAGCGTCGACGAGAACGTGGGGTTTCTGCTCTACCAGCACTCGCGGCTGCCGCGCCGGCGCGTCCGCAAGCTAGTCGAAGAGTGCTTGGAGATGGTGGGTCTCGATCGCGCCACGGCCGACAAGCAACCAGCCGAGCTATCGGGAGGTATGCGCAAGCGCGTCAGTTTTGCCCGCGCCATCCTCTCCCACCCCGAGGATCCCAGCTTTGACCCCACCGCCATCCTCTACGACGAGCCCACCGCCGGGCTCGATCCCATCGCCTCGACCGTGATTGAGGATTTGGTGCGCCGGTTGCAGCGCGAAGCGGCAACCTGCTCCACCTACATCATGGTCAGCCACCAGGACAGCACCATCCGCCGCACCGCCGATCGCGTGGTATTCCTCTACGACGGTAAGGTGCAGTGGCAAGGCGGCGTTGGCGAGCTCGATACCACCGACCATCCCATGGTCCGGCAGTTTTTCGCTGCCAGCACCCAAGGCCCCATCCGCGCCATTGCCTGAGCTGCTGCCATTGCAGGCGTTCGGTGTTACGTTGCGGAGCAAGCCTGCTTAGGAACTCGCCATGCGCGCGCGAACGTTACGAGAAGGCTCGGTCGGCCTGCTAATCCTGCTAGGCCTGGCGCTGGCCGGGGGCGTGGCCGTTTGGCTGCGCGTCATCCAGCTCGGCCAGCGCGGCTATAGCTTCACGGCTCGCTTTGAAGAGGTTACCAACCTGGCAGAAGGTGCCCCAGTGAACTATCGCGGCGTGGATGTCGGGCGCGCCGCTAGCGTGACGCCCGGGGCCAACGCCGTCCGCGTCAAAATCGAGATTACCGAGTCTGATGTCCGCATGCCTAGCGAGGCCATCATTGAATCCAGTCAGTCTGGCTTCATCGGCGATACAGCTATCGCCATCCGACCCGAGCCGGGGACCAAGGTGGCAGCTAAGAATGCAGCTACCGATCCCACCAGCGATGAGTGCGACTCGGAGTTGGTGATCTGCAACGGCGATCGCGTGCAAGGGAGAGCCGGAACTAGCTTCAGCGAGTTAGTGCGCTACAGCGCCCGCGCCACCAAGCTCATTAGCGATCCCGAATTCTTCGGCCAAATTGAGGCGCTAGCCCAAAACGCCAATACGCTAACTAAAGAAGCCACCGCTGCTGTCTCAGAGGTTAGGGGCTTACGCAAGGAACTCACCAGCCTCTCAGGCACGATTAAAACCGAGTTGGCAACCCTCAGCCAAACCACCGACCGGACGGCGCGCGAGATCGAATTGGCTGCCGGCGAGATCGACCGGCTGGCCGGCAATGTCAACCGCCTGGTTGAGACCAACGAACAGGAACTGGGCCGAACGCTCGCGACCGTCAGTAACACGGCTACCAAAATCGATCGGCTAGCCGGCAACGTCAACCGCTTGGTCGAGACCAACGAAGGGGGGCTGGACCGAACGCTCGCGACTGTCAACAACACTGCCTCCGAGATCGGACAGCTCAGCAATAATGTCAATCGCTTGCTAGAGGAAAACAGAACCAACGTTGCGCGCACGCTGGGCTCCATCCGCCAAACCAGTCAAGAGCTCCAGGGCCTCGTCTCGGCCCTTAAACCGACCTTGCAATCGGATAATTTGGGCAACGTGCTCCAAAACCTAGAGACCCTAACCGCTAACGCCGCCAAGGCCTCCCAAAAACTGCGCGAGCTATCGGGCGGGCTCAACCAGCCCGGCAACCGCCTGCAGCTGAAAAAAACCCTGGATTCAGCCCGGGCCACTTTTGAAAACGTGCAAAAAATTACCTCCGATCTGGACGATGTAACCGGCGACCCCAAGTTCCGCCGCCAGATCAAGCAACTGATCGATGGCCTCAGCGACTTGCTCTCCTCCACCCAACAACTCCAGCAACACGTGCAAATCGCGCGCCTGGCCGAGCGCCAGCGAATGGCTGCCAGTCAACCACCTACCACTCGCTTTGGGTTAACGGCACTGGAACTTGATATCTCGCCCGTTACCACCGCCGAGCCTTCGCGCCCTGAGCGCTGGCAGCTCGGGGTCAAACCGCAGGCGGATTAGCTCCAATCCTGCTCGCTCGAAGCCTGGCCGCGCAGCTGATAGACCTGACCGTTGGCGTGCAGCTCGCGCGTGCGGGCAAATAACTGTTCTTCACTCAGCTCCCATTGCTGCAGGAGCTCATCCAGCTGGCGTTGCAGCTCCCAGGCCCCAGGAAAGTCGCGATAGCGAATGCGCAAGCGGGCCAACTCGCCCAGGTTGCGTTCGGTGGGTCCTTGTTGCTGCAAGCGCTCCAGGACTTCGCGGTCGTCGCGCTCGCGTGGATGGGCCTGTCCCTCTGGGGAAGCGGCGTCGCTCATACCAGCCAGCTCGAGTTGCTGCGGCTATCCTAGCCGGCAGGCCCCGGCAGCCGCAGGCTCCCGCGCGGTACACTGGCGGGCGCAACTGCGATTCATCCCCATGGCTAACTGCCTCGCGCACGCCGCAAGCCTTTACCTGCGCAAGCACGCTGACAACCCTGTGGATTGGTGGCCCTGGTGCCGCGAAGCGCTCGATAAAGCGAGTGCGGAAGACAAACCCATCTTTTTGTCCGTGGGCTACTCCAGCTGCCACTGGTGCACGGTCATGGAAGGCGAGGCCTTCTCCAACCAGTCCATCGCGGCGTACCTCAACGCCAACTTTGTGCCCATCAAAGTCGATCGCGAAGAGCGCCCGGACCTAGACAGCATCTACATGCAGGCCCTGCAAATGATGACCGGCCAGGGCGGTTGGCCGCTGAATGTCTTTTTGACCCCCACCGAGCGCACCCCTTTCTACGGCGGCACTTACTTTCCCGTCGAGCCGCGCTTTGGCCGGCCGGGCTTTCTGGAAGTCCTCAAGGCCGTTCGCCGCTTCTACGACAACGAAAAAGACAAGCTGCACGCGTTCACCCAGGAAGTGCAGGCCCGGATCCAGCAGGCCAGCACCCTAGCTGCCCCCGAGCGCGACCCGCTGACCGAGGAGCTGTTGCAGCAGGGCATGGAAGCCAGCCGCGGCGTGCTCAGCGATCGCGACAGTGCCCCCAACTTTCCCACCATTCCCTACGCCCATCTGGCCCTGCGCAGCACGCGCTTTACGCTCGACTCGCAGTACGATGCCCGCCAACTCTGCCAGCAGCGCGGATGGGACTTGACCCTAGGCGGGATTTACGACCACGTGGGCGGCGGCTTCCACCGCTACACCGTCGATGCCACCTGGACGGTACCCCACTTTGAAAAAATGCTCTACGACAACGGCCAGATTCTGGAGTACCTGGCCGATTTGTGGAGCGCTGGTTTTACCGACCCCGCCTACGAGCGGGCGGTTGCCGGGACGCTCAACTGGCTCCAGCGCGAGATGACCGCGCCGGAGGGCTATTTCTACGCTGCCCAGGATGCCGACAGCTTCACCGACGCGACCGCCAGCGAACCCGAGGAGGGCGCGTTTTATACTTGGTCCTACAGCGAGCTTGCCGAACGCCTAACTCAGCAAGAGCTCGGCGAGCTGCAAGCGCACTTTAGCGTTACCCAAACCGGAAACTTTGAGGGGTGCAACGTCCTTCAGCGCCACCAAGGCGGCGAGCTGCCGCAGGCCGCCGAAACGGCGTTGCAGAAGCTGTTCGCCGCGCGCTACGGCGATGCGCCCGACGCGATCGCCACGCACCCGCCCGCGCGCGATGCCCAGGAAGCACAAACCGGCAACTGGCCGGGCCGCATTCCCCCCGTCACCGATACCAAAGCGATCGTCGCTTGGAATGGCATGGCCATCTCGGGCCTGGCCCGCGCCTACTCGGTATTTGGCTACGAGGCTTGCTGGACGCTGGCCGCCGGCGCCGCCCGCTTCCTGCTGGAGCGGCAGTGGCATGAAGGCTGCTTCTACCGCCTCAACTACGCCGGCGAGCCGGCTGTGACCGCCCAGGCCGAGGACTACGCGCTGGCCGTCAAGGCCCTACTGGACCTCCACGCTGCGGCTCCCCAGCAGGAGCACTGGCTGGAGGCCGCCCTCGAGCTGCAGGCTGCCTTTGACGAACGCCTCTGGGGGACTGACTCGGGCGGGTACTACAACACCAGCCGCGAGTTGGACGACGAGCTGCTGGTGCGCGAGCGCGGCTTTATCGACAACGCGACCCCCTCAGCCAATGGCATTGCCCTAGCCAACCTGGTGCGCTTGCACCTGCTCGCCGAGCGGACGGACTACCTCGAGCGGGCCGAGCGCGGGCTCAATGCCTTCGGCAGTATCCTGCAGCAATACCCGCAGGCCTGCCCCAGCCTGATGGCAGCCCTCGATTGGTACCGGCACGCAACCTTAGCGCGCGCGCCAGCCGAGCGCTTGCAGGCGCTGGGCGGGCAGTACCATCCCTGCTGTGCCTTCCGCCTAGCGAGCAGTGCTGGGACGGAACTGCCCGACGGTGCGCTGGGCCTGGTTTGCCAGGGCCTCTCTTGCTTGGAACCCGCGCGCAGCCAAGCGCAGCTGCAACAACAGCTGCAGGCCAGCCAAACGCGCTAGCGTTCGCGCAGCACGATTTCCTCGTCGGGCTCGACGACTACCACGCGATCGGCGGTGACGTTGCCGACAGCGGCGCCAGCTGCCGCGCCACCTACAACCTCGGCAACATCAATATCGCCAAATACCTCGGCTGCGGCAGCACCACCGGCTGCCCCAATGCCGGCATCCTTGGCGATCGCCCCGGCTGAGGTATCGCGCGGATCCTTTTCGTCCTCAATGGTTCGGGAGGCTGCGTTCAGGCTGATAGTTCGGCCGTCGAACTTGGCAGCCTCGGCAACGTAGCGCAAGCCGCCGTCGGCCGGGCGGTAGCTGCCAAAAATGGTGGCTCCCTTCGGCAGCGTGCGCCCGTCGACTGTCGTGCGCTGCGAAACAGTGAGCGCATAGGAGTAGGTCTTGTCGTTGTTGAGATACAGCGTTTGCTGTTGGGCGCTGGTAGTGCGGATGGTACTGTCGCTGGCTTGTGCCAGCACTTGCGGCGTTTGTTGGTGGGCTTGAGCGGCTCGCGGCGCTAGCGCCGGTAGGCTCACCAGCAGCGCCGAAGCCGTCGCTGCAGCCGAGAGTAGGTGTCGATTGGAGCGCATGGGGATTGACTGAGTGCTGCTTTTGCTACTATTTGCGTGCAAGCGACCTGCTGCGGTATCGCGCCTCTATTCGAGGCTTGCCTTATCCCGCAGCCGCTTGTCCTCCGCCGACGCGGGGGGCTGGCATGGGGTTCCCGAGCGTTGTAGCGGGTGCCGACTGTGACCGCCGAGCAGAACGGCATGTGGCTCGGTTTGGCGATCGGCAACTCCCGAGTGCGCTGGGGCTTGTTTAGCGGCGAGGCGTTGCGCGCGAGCCACTGCAGCGGGCATTTCAATGCCCCTATCACCGATCACGACTCGCTGGCAGCCTGCTTGCCCGCCGCTTGGTGCGAGCATCTACCGGCCCAGCCGCCGCTCTACGTCGCCTCGGTTGTGGCGCACCAGGCCCCGTACTGGCAGGCGTATCCGCACGCGCGCGCGATTGCACTGGCCCAGGTGCCGCTGCGCGGTACCTACCCGCAACTGGGCCTGGATCGCGCCTTAAGCTTGTGGGGCGCTGGCGAGGTCTGGGGCTGGCCGACGCTGGTTGTTGATGCTGGAACGGCACTCGCCTTAACGGCAGCCGATGGCCACTGCAGGCTCATTGGCGGCGCCGTCCTGCCAGGACTGCGCGCGCAGCAGCGCGCCCTGGCCCAGCAAACCGACGCCTTACCTGAAACCTCACGCCTGCAGGACCTGCCGCCGCGCTGGGCGCGCGACACCGAAACGGCGATCGCCAGCGGCATCCTCCATACCGTCTCGGCCGGACTGCAATCCTATCTGGCCGATTGGTGGCAGCAGTCCCCAGGCGCGACAGCGCTTTTGACCGGCGGCGATGCTGCGCTGCTGTACGGTGCGCTGCAAGCGCAGGCCCCAACCCTGGCAGAGCGTCTACGCTGCGATCCCCACCTCATCTTTTGGGGCATGCGCTCGGTCCGCGCCCACCAGCCCGGCGGCTAGCCCGCTCTCAGGCGCTCGGCTAGCGCACCGCACAAAATCAAGTAATGCCGCCGCTTGCGCACGATCTGCCCCTGGGCCTCCAGCGACTGCAGCGAGCGGGTCACAGTCACGCGCGTCGTTCCAATCGCCTCGGCTAGGTGCTGGTGGGTCAGCCGCAGGTCAATCAGCTCGCCCAGCGAGATCGAGCGCCCGAATTTGCGCGCCAACCAAACCAGCAGCTGTTGCAAGCGCTGCTGCACCCGCTCGTTGCGCACGATTGCCAGCAGTTCTTCGGTCTGTCGGGCGTGCGCCACAATGCCTTCGACGGCCTCTTGCCAGCGGCTCTCGGGGAGGCTGGTTACCTCAACCCGCGTCAGGCACTCAATGCGGTAGGGCCGGTGGACAGATAGCCCCGGACCGACAATATCGCCGGCGCCGCCGTAATTGAGGGCAACGGGCAAACCGGCTTCGTTCCAGGTCAAACACCGCACCGCACCGCGCTCGATCTGCCAAAGCACGTCCGGCTGGGCGGGCAACCGTTCGTTGCGAGCAAATGGAAAACGGACGAGCTCGGCAGGGGCTTGCGTCGTTAGAGTCATGGTTGCCAATTCCTTCGCTCAGTGGGAACGGGGACAGGCTGGGGGCAGGATCGCAGCCTGGTGAAACTAATCTCACAACGGCGGTGCCTTTCAGACAGTAGCACCGCATCGCTGTACTCCCGGTTAAATCCCGTTAAGGATTGGGTTAAAGGAGAGTTACGAAAGCGACCGCCTGGCCCTAATTGTTGCAAATACTTCTCTTTAGTAGTTCCTACGCGAATTCTAGCGAAGCACTCGCCATTCCGAAAGCAACAAAATATCGCTGCAATAGCACGATTTATGGCTCTTGCCGGCTTCCTAAGCCTTGAGCTAGCTGGCCCGAGCGAGGGACTGCCGCCACTCGTTCGGGGTCATGGCGTTGCCATCCCGGAATTTGCGGATGAAGTAGCTGGTGTGGTTGAAGCTCACTTGCTGGGCGATCGACTCCACGCTGCGATCGGTTCGCATCAGCAGGCGCTTGGCTTCGGTCAGGCGGCGTTCCATAATCCACGCCTGCACCGTTCGGCCGGTCTCGCGGCGCACCAAATCGGTTATACCAATTCTCGTGGCTTGTGCACTAGATTTCGACTTCCAAAACTCCCTCAATATGGGAATCATATTCTTTGAAAAAAACGTGCATCTACTGCTCAAATTGGTATTAGGTAAGACTTCGAGCGCCCGACGGCCTGCGCCACATCCTCCAAAGAGAGGCTTGGTGGTAGCGCGTGTTATACCAATTACGAGTGGAGTTGCATTAAGATAGGGGTGGCGAGCGGAAGGTAGCTATCGCCATGACCACTGTCTTCAACGTCGACATTGCAGAAAGCCCACAGCAGTTGCAACAACTCATCCGCAAGCATCGCCACGCTCGAGACCGAGACCGGTTGCGCGCCCTGTACCTGCGCCAGACCAGTCAGGTACGCAGCCGC
>PXQH01000014.1 GCA_003022125.1 Cyanobacteria bacterium QS_8_64_29
GAGTGCGGCTACACTACCGACCGGGATGTGGCTGCCGCGCAAGTCGTTAGTACCGTTGGGCAGACGGGAAAAATGCTCGCTGAGGGTAAAGGTTCCGGGGAACTGGTACAAGCTAGTTCTAGGGCCTCCCAATGAAGCGAGAATCCCCTTTCTTTAGGAAGGGGAGTGTCAAAACCGGCATTTTGGCCTTTATTTTTTCTTAGAACGAGTTCATTTTTGCGCTTACCTTTATCACCCAAGAGTAGATGAAGACGCTGCCGGTGGGCACCGCGCAACTGGGAGCGACGGCCCTATTCAAGGTTCCCTACGGGCCCATCGCGGCAGCGACTGTCACCGGCACGCTGCCGCTAGTGCTGCTGGTGCTGGTCTTCCAGCGCCGGATCGTGCGCGGCCTGACCGCCGGTGCCGTCAAAGGTTAGGAGCGTGCCATGGCCAAGCTCGAGCTGCGCCAGCTGCAAAAGCAGTACGATCCCCAAACCGTTCCGCTCAAGGAGCTCAACCTGACCGTCGAGGACGGCGAGTTTTTAACCTTTGTCGGGCCCTCGGGGTGCGGTAAGTCAACGCTGCTTCGCACCATTGCCGGTCTGGAGCAGCCCACCCGCGGCGAAGTCGCCATCGGCGGGCGATCAGTCAACCGCTTCCCGCCTGGCAAGCGCAACGTCGCCATGGTCTTTCAGAGCTACGCGCTCTACCCGCACATGACCGTGGGCGAGAACATCAGCTCGCCGCTGCGCATCCGCAAAACCCCCAAGCCCGAGATCGAGCGGCGCGTGCGCGAGGCCATGACTAAACTCAATCTGGATCCGGGGCTGCGCGATCGCCGCCCCAGCCAGCTCTCGGGTGGCCAGCGGCAGCGGGTCGCTGTGGCCCGGGCGCTGGTGCGCGACCCGGACGTATTTTTGCTGGATGAGCCGCTCAGCAACCTGGATGCGCTGCTGCGCGAGCAAGTGCGCGCCGAGCTCAAGCAGATCTTTCAAAACCAGAACAAGCCGGTGGTCTATGTGATACCAATTTGAGCAGCAGATGCACGCCCACCAAAGAACATGACTCCCATATTGAGGGAGTTTCGGGGATCGCGATCTAGTGCATAAACTACGAGTACACCATCTACACGGCACCGGCCAATCGCTTTGTGGCCAGCTTTATCGGCAGCCCGCAGATGAACCTGCTAACGCTCAACTGCCGCGACGGCAAGACCCTCCTGGGCGAGACGCCCGTGCCGCTCCCGGAAGCGGCCCGCGATCGCCCCCAGATCGTGCTGGGCATCCGGCCCGAGGCCCTGCGCCTGGCCCGCGCGGACGACGCCTTGGCCGTAACCGGCGAGCTCTATCTGACCGAGCAGCTGGGCCGGGATCAGCTGGTAAGCTTGCAACTGCCGCGCACGGGCCAAACCCTGCGGGCACTGCTTCCGGCCGAGCGGCGCGAGGCGGGCGAGGCGCTCGAGCTGGCCCTGCCCGACCGGGCGCTGCACTGGTTCGATGTTGAAACGGGCGAGCGCCTCAACGCGGCGCCGCAGGCCGCCTGAGCGGCGAGGTCCCCAGTTGGGATCCGATAGAATCAGACGGGCTGCCCGAATGCCCGGACGCTGTTATGCCCGCCGATCACGCCGACGACAGCACTGCGACGTTAGAGAGCATCCGCGCCACGCGCCGCGAGAAAGCCCAGAAGCTGCAGGCCGTTGGCCTCGAGGCCTACGCCTACCGCTGGGAGCCCACCCACCGCGCTGCCGAGCTGCAGGCTCGCTACGCCGATTTGCCCGCCGGCGCCGAGAGCGAGGCCGAGACTGTGGCAGTGGCCGGGCGCATCATGGCGCGCCGCGTGTTCGGCAAGCTGGCCTTTTTTGAGCTGCAAGATGCCAGCGGGACCATCCAGCTCTATCTGGACAAACAACGCATTGCGGCGGGCATGGCCGAGGTGCCGGAGGCCTTCGACCACCTCAAAAAGCTCACCGATACCGGCGACATTCTGGGCGCGTGCGGCACGCTCAAGCGCACCGACAAGGGCGAGCTCTCGGTCCATGTCGATCGCTACGCCGTTTTGACCAAATCCTTGCTGCCGCTGCCAGACAAACGGCATGGCCTGACCGATACCGAAAAGCGCTACCGGCAGCGCTATGTCGACCTTATTGTCAACCCCAAGGTCCGCGAGACCTTCCGCCAGCGCGCGCGCACGATCTCGGCCATCCGGCGCTATCTGGAAGCGCAGGGCTTTATTGAGGTCGAGACACCGGTGCTGCAGGTGCGGCCCGGCGGCGCCGACGCGCGCCCGTTCGAGACCTACCACAATGCGCTTGAGATGGATCTCTACCTGCGCGTGGCCACCGAGCTCCACCTCAAGCGCCTGGTGGTGGGCGGTTTCGAGCGCGTATTCGAGCTGGGGCGCGTTTTTCGCAACGAAGGCATCTCCACGCGCCACAACCCCGAGTTCAGCTCCCTGGAGCTGTATCAGGCCTATGCCGATTACACCGACATGATGGCGCTGACCGAGGATCTGGTCGCTGCCGTGGCGCGCGAGGTGCTGGGCACGCTGCAGGTCAGCTACCAGGGCCAAACTATCGATTTGAGTCCCCCCTGGCAGCGGGTAACTATGCAGGAAGCCGTGCGCGCCCAGACGGGGGTCGATTTTTGGCAATTGCCAGATCCCGACGCGGCGCAAGCGGCTGCCCGCGAGGCCGGCATCGCGCTCTCGCCCGAGTGCGACACGGTGGGCAAGGTGCTCAACGAGGCCTTCGAGCAAGCCGTCGAGCCCACGCTGATCCAGCCCACGCTGGTGACGGACTTCCCCGTCGAGATTTCGCCGCTGGCCAAGCCGCACCGCAGCCAGCCTGGCTTGGTGGAGCGCTTCGAGCTGTTTGTCGGCGGGCGCGAGATTGCCAACAGTTTCTCCGAGCTCACCGATCCCATCGACCAGCGGCAGCGCCTGGAGCGGCAGGCGGCACTCAAAGCGGCCGGCGATCCCACTGCCCACGGGCCCGATGAAGACTTCCTGGCAGCGCTGGAGTACGGCCTGCCCCCCACTGGCGGCCTGGGCATTGGCCTGGACCGCCTAGTCATGCTGCTGGCCGATCTCACCAGCATCCGCGACGTGATCGCCTTTCCGCTGCTGCGCAGCCACGGCCTGGTACCGCACGCTTTCGACTACGACCGCGAGCACCAAACGCTGCAGGTCACCTTCGATAGCGGCCGCACCTACGCCTACCACGCCGTGCCGGCCGGGGCCTACGACGGGCTGCAGCAAGCGGACTCGGCTGGCGACTACTTCAACGCCCACATCCGCGGCCGCTACCGCTGCGAGCGCATCCGCTAGCGTGCGCGGCCGCAGCGGGCAACCGGCGTAGCTGGATCGGGCGCAGTTGCCGTTCCGGAGCCGCTGGATGGCACTGCAGGGGCACGCGCTGCACTACCTGGATGAAGGCAGCGGCCCGCCGCTGCTGCTGCTGCACGGCAATCCCACCTGGAGCTTTCTCTATCGCCAACTCATCCGGTACCTGCGCGATCGCTGCTGGCCGGCCGGTTCTGGCCGCGGTGTGGCGCCATCTGGACTGCCTGACGGGCAAGCCCAGCCTGCTGCTGTGGGGCGAGCGGGATCCGGCCTTCGGGCGCGCTTACCGGCAGCGCTTGGCGCGGGCGACGGTGGTACCGCTGCCTGGTGCTGGCCACTTCAGCCCCGAGGATGCCCCAGCTGCGATCGCCACAGCGCTGGCGGACTGGCATGCTGGGGGCACTAGTGGGCGCTAGCAGCGACGGCCATCGGCGCCCACGGACAAAATCGCCATGCAGTACCAGCGACACTGGCGGCGGTGGGGCCTGCTGGCAGCTGCCGTTGCCCTGGCCGTGGGCCTGCTCAACTGCAGCGGCAACCCCAATGGCAGCGGCGAGCGCACCGCCTCCACGCCCCCCAACACCTTGGTCTACGGCTCGGGCGGCGAACCTGTCAGCCTCGAGTCGGGCAACATCACCGATGGCAACTCCATCATCGTGCAGAACCAAATCTACAACCGCCTGATCGAGTTCGAGCCCGGTACTACCGAGCTCCGGCCGGGCCTGGCAACGGACTGGCAGGCGGCCGCTGGCGGTCGGGAATGGACCCTAACCCTGCGCCAGGGCGTGCGCTTCCACGACGGCACTCCGCTCAATGCCGAGGCGGTCCAATTCAACCTCGAGCGCTGGTGGGACCCCGAGCACCCGCACGGCTACCGCGACGCCGGCAAAGGGTACGAGCCCTGGGCCTACCTGTTCGGCGGCTTTAAGGGGGACCCCGATTCGCTGGTCCGAGACATTACCGTCACCGGATCCCATACCCTCCGGATCGCGCTCAGCCAGCCGTTTGCAGCCTTCCCTGACGCTCTGGCATCAGGGTATTTTGGCATTGCCAGCCCCAGCGCCATTCGCCAAGCGGGCGCCGATTACAGCACGCCCACGGCACCGGCGGTGGGAACAGGGCCGTTCCAGTTGGACGCGTGGCGCAGCGGCGATCGCGTCGAGCTCAGCGCCCATCCCGACTACTGGCGCGACGGCCTGCCCCGGACCGAGCAGCTCGTCATCCGCTTTGTCAGCGATCCGGCCGCCCGCTTGGCCGAGCTCCGGGCCGGGGCCTTGGACCTAACGGTCGATTTCGCCCCGGACCAGCGCAGTGCCCTGGAGCGCAGCGAGCGCCTGGATCCGGTCCTGCGGCCGGCATTCAATGTGGGCTATCTGGCGCTCAACCCCAGCCACGAGCCGCTGGCCCAGCCCCAGGTCCGGCGCGTGATCGCGGCGGCCCTCGACCGCGAGGCCATCGTCGAGGCCTTTTGGCAGGGGTTGGGGACCGCCGACGCCCACTTTACGCCCCCCGCGCTCGACTGGGCGCAATCGCCCCAAGTCTCGGGCTACGGCAGCGACACCCAGCGCGCCCGGCAGGCGCTCGCCCGGGCGGGTTACCCGGACGGGTTCGAGCTCAACCTCTGGTACATGCCCGTCTCGCGCCCCTACTACCCCACACCCAAGCCCATCGCTGAAGCCTTTGCCGCCGAGCTCAGCGACATTGGCATCGAGGTCAATCTCCAAACCAAAGACTGGGCCGCCTACCTCAGCGATCGCAACCAGGATCCGGGCTTCCAGGCCTTCATGCTGGGCTGGAGCGGCGACTACGGCGATCCGGATAACTTTTACTACCCCCACTTTGGCCCCACCGGCACCGACGACCTAGGCGACTGGCAAAACGAACGCGTGGTGGAGCTGCTGGAGCGAGCGCGCCGCGTGCAGGCGCGCGAGGAGCGCGCCCAGCTGTACGCCCAGGTGAACGAGATCCTGTTTGAGGAGGCCGTGCGCATTCCGGTGGTCCACGCCCAGCCGCTGCTGGGCAAGCGCGCCAACATCACGGGCTGGGATCCTAGCCCGGTGGGCGCAGAGTCGCTCGAGCGCGTCCGCAAAACCGCCGGCACCTCGTAATTGCCTCGCCCATGCTGCGGTACCTGCTTCGGCGCTTGCTGGATCTGATCCCGGTGCTGCTGGGCGTAGCGCTGTTGATGTTTGGGTTTTTGCACTTAACGCCCGGCGATCCGGCCACTGTGCTGTTGGGCGAGCAGGCCACGCCCGCGCGCGTGGCGGCGCTGCGCGAGCAGCTGGGCCTGGATCGCCCGCTGCCGGTGCAGTTCGTGGCCTTTCTGGGCCGAATCCTGCGCGGGGAGCTGGGGACCAGCATTGAGACTGGGTTGCCCGTGGCGCAGGGCATCGCGCAGCGCTGGCCGGCCACCTTCGAGCTGGCGGCCGCTGCCATGCTCGTGGCGGTTGGTTTGGGCATTCCGGCCGGCGTACTGGCCGCTGCCTACCAGAACCGCGCTTGGGACCAGCTCACTATGACCGGATCGCTGTTGGGCGTTTCCATGCCCGTCTACTGGCTGGGGCTGCTTCTGGTGTACGCGTTTGCGGTCAAGCTCAACTGGCTCCCGCCCAGCGGGCGCCTGGGCCTCGAGCGGGCGGCGTTTGAGACCCCCACCGGCTTTTACGTGTTGGACGCGCTCTGGCAGCGCGATGGGCTGCTGCTGCGCGATGCGCTCGCCCATCTGGTGCTGCCCGCCCTGACCCTGGGTACGATCCCGCTGGCCATCCTGGCCCGGATCGCGCGCTCGGCCACCCTAGAGGCCCTCAACCAGGACTACATCCGCACAGCGCGGGCTAAGGAGCTGCGCGAGTCGCTGGTGCTAGGGCGGCACGCGCTGCGCAACGCGCTGCTGCCGGTGGTAACCGTGGCCGGGCTGCAGTTCGGCACGCTGCTGGGCGGCGCCATCCTCACCGAGACCATTTTTTCCTGGCCGGGGTTGGGAAGTTGGATCTACGAGGCCATCCTGGCGCGGGACTACCCGGTCGTTCAGGGCGGGACCTTGGTAGTCGCCGTCGCCTTCGTGACGCTCAACCTGCTGGTCGATATTAGCTACACGCTGCTCGACCCGCGCATCCGGCAGCGCTGAGCGAGGCAGCCGTCATGGCAAGCACCGCACGACCGACGCTGGCGGCGCTGCGCGCAGGCATGCGGCAGTTGTGGCGATCGCCGGCCGGGCGCGTGGGGCTGGTGCTGGTGGGAGCGCTGGTGGGACTAGCCCTGCTGGCTCCCGTGCTGCAGCCGTTCGAGCCCGAGACGGCGCGCAACTATGCGGCGCGGTTGGAGCCGCCCAGCGGCCGGCACTGGTTCGGCACCGACAGTTTGGGGCGGGACGTGCTGACGCTGGTGTGGTATGGGGTGCGCACCTCGCTGCTGATGGGGCCGCTCTCGGTGGCGCTGGGCCTAGTCGCTGGCACGCTGCTGGGGCTAATTGCAGGCTACTTCCGCGGCGCCATCGAGGTAGTAGTGGGCTGGCTCACCGATATCCTGCTGGCCTTTCCGGCGATCCTGCTGGCGATCACCATTGTGACGCTGGCCGGCCCGAGCTTGGCCGGTGCCATGGTTGCGGTGGGTGTGGTGCAGGTGCCCATTTTCATTCGGCTGACGCGCAGCATGGTGCTCTCGCTGCGCGAGCGCGAGTTTGTGGTGGCCGCTCGGGCCCAGGGCGCTGGCTCGGCGCGCGTTCTGTTTCGGCACCTGCTGCCGGCCAGCTTGGGGCCTATCGTGGTGCAGGCCACGCTCTCGGTGGGAACGGCGACGCTGGAAGCCGCCGGCCTGGGCTTTTTGGGGCTGGGCGCGCAACCGCCCACCCCGGAGGTGGGCACGATGCTGGCCGATGCCTTCCGCGGGGGCTACGCCCTCTCGGCCCCTTGGACCATGCTGTTTCCCGGCGCTTTCATTACCGCCATCGTGCTGGCGTTCAACCTGTTGGGAGACGGCCTGCGCGACATGCTGGATCCGTGATCGCGACCGCAGTAGCATTACCGCAAGTTCGGCCTTTTATTTGTTATGATTAAAAAAAATTAACAATCTGGGCGAGGTGGGGCGATGCCACGTCTTGGGGTTTGGTACCTGCTCGTTGCCGCCTGGATCACAGCAGAGCTGCAGCTGGTGGGCCTGGCAGCCATCAAGCAAACGCCGCTGTCGCTGGCAAGCGTGGCGATTGGCGCCGTGCTGCTGGCTATGACGGCGGCCCTCAAGCCCCACGGTTAGGCTGCTGCCGGCTTGCGCGCCACCCAGTACTTGCTGACAAAGTGCGAGCTCGTGCCGAGCAGCTCAAAGCCGGCTTGCGCCAGGCGCGCCTCAATACTGTCGTGGATGTAGTGCCGGTAGTAGGGCTCGTGCAGTAGGACGGGGAAGTTCTCCAACATGGGATTGAGCGCCGGCACGTCATCGAGCTGCAGGGAGTCGCAGAGCACGAATGCGCCCCCCGGGCGGGTAATGCGGCATGCCTCATCCAGCGCGCGCTGGCGGGCGGGCGCCGGCAGCTCGTGCAGCGTAAAAACGCAGCTGACGCCGTGGAAGCGATCGCTAGGGCAGGGCAGGGCCTCTAGGTTGGCGGCCAGCAGCCGCGGTTGCTCGCCCGGTTGGGCAGCGAGCCGCTCGCGGGCCTTGCGCAGGTAGCTCCGGGAGAGATCTATCCCCCACAGGGCTGCTTGCGGGAAGGCGGCGCGCAAAAACTGCAGTGTGCGCCCCGTACCGCAGGCCAGATCGGCCAAACGGCGGGGCTGCTGCGGCGCGGCCAACGCTTGCTGCATTGGCGTCAGGATGCGCCGGCGCATGGCATCGGCGGTGCCGTTAAAAAAGAGCTCCACTTGCAGGTCGTACAAGCGCGCCGACAGCTCGCTGAGGTAGCCATCGGTCTGGTGGTGAAAGTTTTGCAGGTAGTAGTCGGGGTAGCCGCTGGTGTCGATCTCGGGGGCAAATTCGCGGTGGCGGGCCGCCTGGATGCGCTGCCAAGCGCGCATGGCATCCCACCAGAATGTGGGATAGTCGCGCAGCCACTCCGGCCAAGGAGCTTCAAACAGCAGGCTTTGCGGGTAAACGCCGCGCTGCGCGTCCTGCCAGTCTTGGGCTAGCAGCCGCCCGCGCCGCTGCTGCAGTTGCTGCTGCCCGGCTGCCGATAGCGGCTTCGTCGGCTGATCGGCCTGGGGCGCCAGCAACCGTTTCAACTGCGAGGTCGCGCGCTTGTGCGCCAGGCTGAGGCCGCCTCGCAGTTGCTGGATGGCGTAGTAAGCGCCGGCGTTGAGCGGATCGAGCGGGGTCGGGAACGGCTCGCGCTTGGCAATGGCAGGCATGGCGGGGGTTCTATTGGCCGACATACCGGCATCTAGGCAAGCGACGAGTAACCTCCCGTAGGGACCACTAGATGGCCCCTACAGCTAGCACGCTCCGGTTTCGTTACTGCGCCGTTTGCGGCGTCAGCTCTTGTCCCTCGCCGCGATCGCTGCTGGGCAGAACCTGAACGTTGCCCTCCTCGTCCAGATCGACCAATGCCTTGTCTCCTTCCGAGAGGCGGCCGGAGAGCATTTCCTCGGCCAAGACATCTTCCAGCAAGCGCATGATGGCGCGGCGCAGCGGGCGCGCCCCGTAGCTGGGGCTGTACCCTTCCTCCACCAACCGATCGCGGAACCGCTCGCTAACCTCGAGCGAGATGTTCTGCTCGGTCAGCCGCGAGAAGATCTCGCGCAGCAGAATTTCGGCAATGGATTTGACCTCGTCGCGCGTGAGCTGGCGGAAGACGATGATCTCGTCCAGCCGATTGAGAAACTCCGGCCGGAAGTACTGCTTGAGTTCCTCGTTAACCAGGGTGCGAATGCGCTGGTACTGCGACTCGGCTTGATCCTCGTTGAGCTCGAAGCCCAGGCCGCCGCCCCCTTTTTCGATCACCTGCGAGCCGACGTTGGAGGTCATGATCAGCATGGTGTTTTTGAAATCCACCACGCGCCCTTTGGCGTCGGTGAGGCGACCGTCTTCCAGGATCTGCAGCAGCGTGTTGAACACATCGGGGTGGGCCTTTTCGATCTCATCGAACAGCACCACCGTGTAGGGGCGCCGGCGGACGGCTTCGGTTAGCTGGCCGCCCTCGCTGTAGCCCACGTAGCCCGGTGGGGAGCCGATGAGCTTGGAGACCGTGTGGCGCTCCATGAACTCGGACATATCGAGGCGAACCATCGCCTCCTCCGAGCCAAAGAAGTAAGCGGCCAGCGCTTTGGTTAGCTCGGTTTTTCCCACCCCTGTCGGCCCCGAGAACACGAAGCTGGCAATGGGGCGATTGGGGTTTTTGAGCCCGACGCGCGCCCGTCGGATCGCCCGCGAGACTGCCTTGACGGCTTCTTCTTGACCGATCAGGCGGTCGTGGAGCGTATCCTCCATGTTGAGCAGTTTCTCGGACTCGGTCTCGGTGAGCTTGTTCACCGGGACCCCCGTCCAAGACGAGACGATTTGGGCGATTTCCTCTTCATTGACCACGGGGAGATTGCCCGCTTCGCTCTCGCTACTTTCGGCGTCGCTATCGCCATCGCCCTGGGCATCTCCATCCCCTTTGTTGGCCGATGCCAGCGAGCGAATCTTGGCTTTGATTTCCATTTCGCGATCGCGCAGCTCCCCAGCCTTGTCGAAATCTTGGGCCCGCACGGCCTCATCCTTCTGTTTGAGGATTTGGCGCAGCTCGCGATCCAGCTCCTTGGCCGCGGGCGGCAGCTGCGAGTTGATCAGGCGCACCCGCGAACCGGCCTCGTCGATCAAATCGATGGCTTTGTCCGGCAGGTAGCGATCCGAGATGTAACGATCCGAGAGCTTGGCAGCTGCTTCGAGGGCTTCATCGGTGATTTTGAGCTTGTGGTGCTGCTCGTAGCGATCGCGCAGCCCGTGGAGGATTTCGCTAGTTTCTTCTACCGAGGGCTCGCCTACGGTGATGGGTTGAAAGCGCCGCTCTAGCGCAGCGTCCCGCTCGATGTGCTTGCGGTATTCATCCAGGGTTGTGGCGCCGATGCACTGCAGCTCGCCGCGGGCCAAGGCGGGCTTGAGAATGTTGGCCGCGTCGATGGCGCCTTCCGCAGCGCCAGCCCCGATGAGCGTATGGACCTCATCGACCACCAGGATGATGTTGCCGGCCTGGCGGATCTCATCCATGATTTTTTTCAGGCGTTCCTCGAACTCGCCCCGGTACTTGGTGCCGGCAACCAGCAAGCCAATATCGAGGGTGACGACGCGCTTGTCTTCCAAGATGTCGGGCACGTCGTTGTTAATGATGCGCTGGGCCAGGCCTTCGGCAATGGCGGTTTTGCCCACCCCCGGCTCGCCGATGAGGACGGGATTATTTTTGGTGCGGCGCCCCAAGATTTGAATGACGCGCTCGATCTCCTGCTGGCGGCCCACAACCGGATCGAGCTTGCTCTCCTGCGCCATTTGGGTCAGATTGGAGCCAAACTCATCCAGGGTGGGCGTTTTGGTTTTGCCTTGGGGGCTGCCGGTGGATACCTCGGCCGATTCGCCCAGCATCCGGATCGCTTGGGTGCGGACCTTGGACAGATCTACGCCCAGATTCTCCAGCACGCGGGCGGCTACGCCTTCGCCTTCCCGAATCAGGCCTAACAGCAGGTGCTCGGTGCCGATGTAGTTGTGGCCCAGTTGGCGGGCTTCTTCCAGCGAGAGTTCCAAAACGCGCTTGGCCCGCGGCGTAAACGGAATCTCAACTGCCACAAAGCCCGAGCCGCGCCCGATGATTTTTTCGACTTCAATGCGGGCATCTTTGAGGTTGACGCCCATGGACTTGAGCACTTTGGCAGCAACGCCAGTGCCCTCGCCGATCAGGCCCAACAGGATCTGTTCGGTACCGACAAAATTATGTCCCAGGCGGCGCGCTTCCTCCTGGGCCAGCATGATTACTTTAATAGCTTTCTCGGTGAAGCGTTCGAACATGACCTACTTCCATCACCTGCTGAATGCCCTTGTAAAAGCAATCCTAGCACAGGTGTCTTGTCCCGCTTTTGCCCCGGAATCGGCAGTTGGTGGGGAGGCTGGCGAACGGGTGCGACCGCACCGGGTGCAGCTAGGGGCCATCCCAGGCCGGGACCGCCGCCCGATCGCGCTCGTCGCAGAAGGCCCAGCCTGCCCGAGCTAGGCGGCGCTGCAGGGCCGCTTGCTGCCGCTGCAACCACGCCGCCAGGGTGGGCTCGTCCAAGCCGCGCAACCACAGCACCGTGGCATCCTCGATTGGGTCCGTGTAGTAGTTGCGCCGCTGCCCGAGCGCTACAAAACCGAACTGCCGGTACAGCCCGATGGCTGCGCCGTTGGAGGCGCGAACTTCCAGGCTGGCTCGCTCGAGCTGGCGCGCGATCGCGGCTTGCAACAGGGCCCCTAACAGCAACTGCCCCAGCCCTTGCCTCCGGCACTCGGGGCGCACGCCCAAAACAGTGATGTGAGCCTCCTCCAGAATCGACCACAAGCATCCCAACCCCAGGGCCCGCTCGAGCGGAACGCGCGCGCGGCAATCCCGCTCGGCTAGCAACAGCAGCGTACTGTTGGGGCTGGCCAGCTCGCGCGCGTACCCCTGGCGGTTCCACAGGCCGCCCAAGCACAGCCGATCTAGCGCCAGAAGCTGCTCCAGATCCGCTGGCGCTGCCGGTTTGAGCCGCAAAACCCGAGCCGGCCTGTTGCGAGGCATGACAGCAGTGCTTGGGGCCGGTTCGCCTCTATAGTAGGGTGGTGGCTCGGGCATCGCGGCCGCCTGGGCGGCAGTGGCGCCGCCTGCCAGCGAGCCCGGTTCGCCCCACCTGCCTGGTTCGACCATGATTTCGACTTCTGCCGCTGCCGGTACTTCGGGCCTGCAATACCTGCCCTCGGGCGAGGGGTCGCCCAACCAACAGCTGCTGCCGCTAACAGCGCGGGCCAACGCGCGCGATCGCCTCGAGATTGGCGGTTGCGAGGTGACTGTGCTGGTGCAGCAGTTCGGATCGCCGCTCTACATCCTGGACGAGCGTACGCTGCGGAAAGCTTGCCGCCAGTACCGCGACAGCCTGGCGCAGTACTATCCAGGCGAGTCGCAAGTTCTCTATGCCTCCAAAGCCTGGAGCAGTCTGGCGGTCGCGCGCCTGGTGGCCCAGGAAGGCTTGGGCATTGACGTTGCCTCCGGCGGCGAGCTGCATACCGCCCTGCAAGCGGGTCTGGAGCCGGGGAACATCTACCTGCACGGCAACAACAAATCCCGCGCCGAGCTCCAGCAGGCGCTGGACGCCGGGACCACTGTGGTAGCCGACAACTGGCAGGAGCTACACCAGCTGGACCAGCTCGCCAGCGATCGCGGCACGCCCGTCCCGCTGCTGCTGCGCGTGACGCCCGGCATTGAGTGCCACACGCACGACTACATCCGTACCGGCCACCTCGATAGCAAATTCGGCTTCGATCCCAGTCAGCTGGAGGCCGTTTACCGCTTTGTGGCCGCCTGCCCCCAGCTCGATTGCAAAGGCGTTCACGCCCACATCGGCTCCCAGATCTTCGAGTTGCAACCGCACCGGGATCTGGCAGCGGTGCTGGTCGAGTGCTTGCAGCAGGCCGCGGCCTTCGGGCTCGCCCCGCGCGAGCTCAACCTGGGCGGCGGTTTGGGCATTCGCTACACCGAGGCCGACGATCCGCCCGCGATTGTCGCTTGGTGTGAGGCCGTTGCCCGGGCAACGGCCGAGGCCTGCCACGCGCGCGAGGTTCCGCTGCCGCGCTTGCTAATCGAGCCGGGCCGCTCGGCCATTGGGCCGGCCGGCATCACGGCTTACACAGTGGGCAGTCGCAAAGTCGTTCCCGAGACGCGCACCTACATCGCCGTCGATGGCGGCATGTCCGATAACACCCGCCCCATCACCTACGAGTCGGTCTATCGCTGCCTGATTGCCGACCGAATGTCGGCCGCGGCCAGCGAGACCGCAACCGTTGCAGGCAAGCACTGCGAATCCGGCGACATCCTGATTCGGGATGCCGAGCTACCAGCGCCGGCAGCTGGCGACACCCTGGTGGTGATGGCAACCGGCGCCTACGCCTACAGCATGGCTTCCAACTACAACCGCCTGCCCCGGCCGGCGGCCGTGCTGGTTGCCGATGGCGACGCAGCGCTCATTGTCGAGCGCGAGCGCTATGCCGACCTCCTTGCGCGCGATCGCGTGCCGGCGCGGCTGGAGGACCCGCAGTCGGCCGCTACAATCGGGACATAGGGTATTTCTATTTCCTGCCCCAACGCTCGCCCCAGCTGCGGCGCTGACTGACCGATTCCACCTCCGCAATGCCTCCCGCGGCCTCGCCCGACGATCCCAGTAGTTGGTCCTTTTGGCTGACCTACGGGCTCGACATTGGGCTGGTCCTGGCGCTGGCTTACGGCTTGTTGCTCGTCATTGGCGAGCGCCGCACCCTCTGGATGGTGCGCGGCGCGTTTGCACTGCTGGTGGGCCTGCGCTTGGCAGCTATGGGCAGCAGCTGGCTGGGCCTGGCCGTGTTGCCCTTCGTGCTAGATAAGCTCGTTTTGGCCACCATCGTCGCCATGGCGCTGATGTTCCAATCCGAGCTCCGCTACTTTTTGGAGCAGTTGGGGCGCGGCGAACTCGCTTCGGTGTTTCCCAGCTCGCGGCGCCCCAACGCACAGCCCAACAGCGCGTTCGAAGAAATCGTTAGCGCCATCAAAGACCTATCCCAACACCGGACGGGCGCGTTGGTCATCCTAGAAACCAGCGGCGCGATCGATAAGCGCGATTTTTCCGTTCCGGGGGTGCCCATCAACGCCGAAGTCTCCAAGGAGCTGCTGCAGAGCATCTTTCAAACCACCTCCCGACTGCACGATGGCGCCACCCTCATCCGCGGCTACCGCATCGTTTCGGCCGGTATCATCCTGCCGCTGTCAGAGCGGGCGGCCTCGCGGCAGCTGGGAACCCGCCATCGGGCCGCTATGGGGATCACCGAGCGCGTCGCCAACTGCCTCTGCATCGTCGTTTCGGAAGAAACAGGCGCCATCTCGCTGGCCGAAAAGGGCACGCTCTACCGCCCGCTGACCCGCAGCAAGCTCAAAGAGCTGCTCGAGACCAAACTGGCAGCTCCCGGCGATCGCGATGCCGTTGCCGGCGGCCTGAACCGCCTGCGGCGCCGCGTGGGCTCCGATCGCCTGTTACGGCGCCGCAAGCGGGCCTCCTCGCCCCCGTCCTCGGGCAGACAAAGCGGCAGTTAGGGGCCGGCAAAAATCGCCGCTTCCACATCCGCGCGGCTGAGCGAGTATTGAAATGAGCGCTCGGTGCTGCTGCCGCCTGTGGTGGGCTCGTAGCGCACGGCCAGGACCTCCACCTCCAAACGCAGCTCGGCCTGCCAGCCATTGCCCTGCCAGTACCAGCGGTGGCGTCCCTGGCGATCCTGCTGGCAGCCTAGCTCGCCCAGCCACTGCTCCAGCGCCGGCAAGGCATGGTCGTAGAGGGGAGTATCGGCTGAGGGTAACTCCATCAGTTGCGTTGCCATAGGGACTGGGCCGGCAGCGTTAGCTGGACGCTCGCTTGGGCGCTGCCCGCATCGCTGCGCAGTTGGGGCATTTGCAGGACGGCCTCCCCGCGCGTGAGGCCCAACCCAATCGCCAGCAACAGGCAGCCCAAAAACGCCACGCCCAAAACGAACAACACAAAGACCTCGCCTGCCGACAGCGGCCGCTCGGTGGCTTCCAGATAGGCAGGCGAGCCTTGCGGGCGCTGCCCCGCTCGGCCCCGGGCGCGATCGAAATGCGGCGGGGACTGGATGACTGGGGCGCGCGCGTAGCCGATTTGCAAGTCGTATCGCCGCCGCCGCTCGGGATTGCTCAGGGTGGCGTAAGCTTGATTCAGCTGCCGGAATTTAGCGTTGGCCGTCTCCAGCGGCAGGTGGGTGGTATCGGGATGGTAGCGCTTGCTCAGCGCCCGATAGGCGCGTCGGATCTCGATGGCCGAGGCCGCCGGGTGGAGGCCCAACTCGCCGTAATAAGTACGCGCGAACTGAGGCGGCGTCCCGCTCGTGCGCCGGGCATTGGCGGTGGCCTGCTCGTCGCTCACAGGCTGAATCGCTTGAGCGCTTGCATTCATTTTAACCGGGCGCGACCGGCGCGCATGCCCTCTCTCGCGCCATCCGGCGCGTTAGGCTGGGCAAAACTTGATTCGGATCCGCGTTTGGGGATAGGGGCATGCTAGAGCTGTACCAATTTGAACTGTCGCACTATTCAGAGAAAGTCCGCTTTCTGCTCGACTTTAAGGGCTTGGACTACCGCAAGGTAGAGGTCACCCCTAGCATCGGGCAGATGGAGGTGTTCCAGCTCTCGGGTCAATCGGCCGTGCCGGTGCTCAAAGATGGCGAGACGGTGGTGGCCGACTCAACCGAGATTGCCCGATACCTGGAGCGGCAGTATCCTGAACCCGCTGCTATTCCCAGCGCGCCGCGCGAGCGCGGCCTGTGCTGGCTGATGGAGGAGTGGGCGGACGAGTCGATCGGGCTCAAAGGCCGTCGGGCCCTAATCGGCGCGCTCAATCAAAACCAAAACTTGCGCGCTTCGCTGCTGCCGGACCAAACCCCCGATGCCTTCAAAACGCTGGTTAGCGCCGTTCCGCCCGAGCTGTTGGATGTGCTGGGCGCCGGCGTTGGGGTCGGCGGCAATGCGCTCAAAGAGGCGCAAAGCGGCATCGAGCAGGACTTGGAAGCCCTCAGCTTGCTGTTGGAGGCCCAACCGTATCTGGTTGCCGAGACGCCCACGCTTGCCGACTTTGCCGTTGCCGGGCTGAGTGCTGTCATCAAGTTCCCGTCCCAGGCGTATCTCGAGCTCCCCGCCGATCTGGCCGATCGCGGCATCCCGGGACTAGCGGACAATCCGGCTTACGCGCGCTTTTTCGAGTGGCGCGATCGACTCTATCACGACTACCGCCGGCCGCGGGTCCCCAGCACGCCGGGCACTGGCGGGAGCGCCAACGGCGACTCACCCACCTTGATCGCTATTGAGTGACGCGCCCTGCTACCAGCGCAGGGGCTGACAGCGCTGCACCGGCATGCCCTAAAATTCGGCCATTAAGGCAGGCTCGCATCGACCATGACTGAGACGGACGGCGCCCGTTCTGCCCAAACGCTGGGATCCGTTATTGAGGGCTCGCTAACGCAGGGATTGGTCGTTCGGCTGCATCCCGATGTCTCGGTCGAGACCATGCGAGTGGGCAAATTTTTGGTGGTGGAAGGAGCGCGATCGCGCTTTTTCTGCATGCTGACCGACGTTGCACTGGGGACTGCCAGCCCCCGCATTGCAGCCGATCCGCCTCATCCGGACGATGACTTTTTGCGCGAGGTCCTCGCTGGCAGCAGCACCTACGGCACGCTCGAGCTGGCCCCCATGCTGATGTTCACCCCCGAAGGCAACCAGGCTACCGAGGACAGCGGCAATGGCGCCCTGGCCTCCTATCAGCCCCAGACCGACAGCGACATTGCCCTACAGCCGGTCAAAACCATCCCCCGCCACTTCAGCCAGGTCTACGAGGCCAGCGAGCGCGACTTTCGGGCTGTCTTTGGTTGGGAGGACGACCCGCATCGCCGCAACTTCTCGGTGGGCCAACCGCTGGATATGGACGTGCCCATCTGCCTGGATCTGGATGCCTTTGTCGAGCGCAGCAACGGCGTTTTTGGCAAATCGGGGACGGGCAAATCGTTCCTGACGCGCATGCTGCTCTCGGGCATCATCCAGCGGCGCGCAGCGGTCAATCTAATCTTCGACATGCACTCGGAATACGGCTGGGAAGCTGTCAGCGAGGGGCAGCAGTTCAGTACGGTCAAAGGCCTGCGCCAGCTGTTTCCCGGGCAGGTGGAGATCTACACCCTCGATCCCGAATCGACCCAGCGCCGCGGCGTCCGGGACGCCCAAGAGCTCTATCTCAGCTACAACCAAATCGATATTGAGGACCTGCGGCTGGTCAGCCAGGAGCTGGGTCTCTCCGAAGCCAGCATCGACAACGCCAACCTGCTGCGCTCTGAGTTTGGCGATGGCTGGATCCTGCAGCTGCTCAACATGAGCAACGACGACATCCAGGCTTTTTGCGAGGAAAAGCAGGGCCACAAAGGCGCGATCGCGGCACTGCAGCGCAAGCTCGCCCGCTTGGAGCAGCTCAACTACATTCGCTCGGCCTGCCCCCACGACTACGTCGATCGCATCTTGCAGTCGTTGGATGCGGGCAAGCACGTGGTGGTGGAGTTTGGCTCGCAGTCCAACATGCTCTCCTACATGCTGGCGACCAACATCATCACGCGCCGCATCCACGCCTCCTACGTCAAAAAATCGGAGCAGTTCCTGCAGTCCAAGGATTCCCAGAAGCGCCCGCGCCAGCTCGCCATCACCATTGAGGAAGCCCACCGCTTTCTGGACCCTGGCACCGTGCAGCAGACGATTTTTGGCACCATCGCGCGCGAGATGCGCAAGTACTTCGTCACGCTGCTGGTGGTGGATCAGCGCCCCTCTCGCATCGACACCGAAGTCATGTCCCAGCTCGGGACGCGCGTGACCTGCTTGCTCAACGACGAAAAGGACATCGATGCCATTTTTACCGGTGTCTCGGGCGCGCAGAACTTGCGCTCGGTTTTGGCCAAGCTCGAGTCCAAGCAGCAGGCGCTCATTTTGGGCCACGCCGTGCCCATGCCGGTGGTCGTGCGGACCCGCCCCTACGACGAGACCTTCTACGCCCAAATAGGCGAAACGGACTGGGCAGCGGCAGATGATGCCTCTGTCTTTGCTGCCGCGCAGCAAGCCAAAAGCGAGCTGGGCTTCTAGCGGGCGCTGCGGCTGCGGCGATTGCGGCCCGAGGTTCGGCTAACCGTATCGGCCGCTACGCTTTTTTAAAAAATACTAAGCCATTATAGATACAGGCGCGCGGTCGCTCAGGCCATGGACTGCGCTGGTGTACCAAACGGCTAGCTCGCTGTTTGCTGCTTGAGGGGCAACCGCCCCCAGTGGCACCCGGGAACCCGCTGCCCTTTACGGGGGTCGCTCTGTGTAGTAAGATTAAAGAACGAATTCATAACGAGTTCGTATAGAGGTCTCTCCCCACCGCGGGTAGCCCGCCGCCTGCAGCCGCATCCGCCAGCCTCAAAGCGCTTGGGGATGTGCCCGGCGGCCAACTAGCTCTCTCCTGCGCTCGATGCAGCTGCCGCCAACGACCCTCTAGCCTAGCAACAACGCGCCTCCTCAACTCAGGTACTTCAGCAATTAGCTGTCGCTTGCGAACGAAGTCACTGCCATAGCAATGCCCACCGCCAAAGCCGATCCGAACCCCAATCTTGATCGCGAAACGAGCAACCCTACCAACACTAGCGAAGACAAGCCCATGTTCTCGGCCGACATGGTGCGCACCTACCTGCACGAGATCGGCCGAGTCCCGCTGCTAACGCACGAGCAAGAGATCGTCTACGGCAAGCAGGTGCAAAAGCTGATGGGCTTGCTGGAGCAAAAAGACACCCTCGCCGAGGAGCTCGGCCGCGAGCCCAGCCGCCCGGAGTGGGCCGAGCGGGCTCAGCTCAGCACTGAGGAGCTCGAAGACGCGCTGCAGCAAGGCAACCGCGCCAAGCGCAAGATGATCGAAGCCAACTTGCGCTTGGTGGTGGCGATCGCCAAAAAGTACCAAAAGCGCAACATGGAGTTCCTAGATCTGATCCAGGAAGGCACGCTGGGGCTAGAGCGCGGCGTGGAGAAATTCGATCCCACCCGGGGCTACAAGTTCTCCACCTACGCCTACTGGTGGATCCGGCAGGCCATTACCCGCGCCATTGCCCAGCAGGCGCGCTCCATCCGGCTGCCCATCCACATCACCGAGAAACTGAACAAAATCAAAAAGGTCCAGCGCGAGCTGGCCCAAAAGCTCGGGCGCAACGCCACCCCCGCCGAGATTGCCGAGGAGCTCGACCTCGAGCCCGCCCAGATCCGGGAGTACCTCAGCATTGCCCGGCAGCCCATCTCGCTCGATGTGCGCGTGGGCGACAACCAAGATACGGAACTCTCGGACCTGCTGGAGGATGACGAGAACTCGCCCGACTCCTACATCACCCAGGAGTCGATGCGGCAAGACCTCGACAGCTTGCTCTCGGAGCTAACCCCCCAGCAGCGCGAGGTGCTGTCGCTGCGGTTCGGGCTCAAAGACGGCAACGAACTCTCGCTGGCCAAGGTGGGGCAGCAGCTCAACCTCAGCCGCGAGCGCGTGCGCCAGCTCGAGCACCAGGCCCTGGCACAGCTGCGCAAGCGGCGGGCCAACATCCAGGAGTACATCGCGGCCAGCTAATACTCGATCCCGGCTTGGGCTTTAACGCCCTGCTCGTGGAACGGGTGCTTGGTCAGCTTCATCTCGGTGACCAGGTCGGCGCGATCAATGAGGGCCTGCGGGGCACTGCGGCCGGTCAAGATGGCGTGAGAGCCTGCCGGTTTGCCCGCCAGCGCCGCCTCGACTTGCTCCACGGACAAGTACCCCAGCTTGAGGGCAACGTTGACCTCATCCAGCAAGACGAGCCGGTAGTTGGCATCGCTCAGGTAGCGCTCGGCCTGGGCCCAGGCGGCCTGGGCTTTTTCGGTGTCCCGCTCGCGATCTTGGGTCTCCCAGCTAAAGCCCTCGCCCATGGCATGAAAGGCCAGGCGGTCCTGCCACTGGCTCAAAACGGCTTTTTCCGCGGGCTCCCAGGCGCCCTTGATGAACTGGACGATCGCCACGCGATAGCCGTGGCCCAGCGATCGCACCACCATGCCCAGCGCCGCCGTGGTTTTGCCCTTGCCGTCACCGGTGTGAACGACGATCAGCCCCTTCTCGCGCGTGCGCTCGCTCAGGCGCTGCTGCTGAACTACTTTGCGCCGCTGCATCTTTTGCCGGTGCCGTTCCGGATCCGGGGATGAGTCAGCCGCCATGGCAGCCCCTTTGCGAGCAAACGCTACTATTCTGCCTAGCGTGCCACCTCATTGCAAAACCCGCGATGGCGCAGTGACTGCTTGGCCGACAACCCCCTCACGGTGCTGCAAGGGGACATTCCCCAGCAGCGCGTGGCGTCGAGGTCCGCATACCTAGCTTGCCCTATGAACTTGCCCACGTGGATTACGCTCTCGCGCCTGCTGGGCCTGCCCGTGATTTTGGGGGTCCTGTACGCACCCAGCCCCCCGGCCCGATGGTTGGGCGTGGCCGTCTTTTTGCTGGCCGCGAGCACCGACTGGCTGGATGGCTACCTGGCCCGCCAGCGGGGCGAGGTGACCGCCCTGGGCAAGTTCCTGGATCCGTTAGTGGACAAGCTGCTGGTGTTGGGGCCGCTGGCAGTTCTGGTGGAGCTAGGGGCCATCCCGGGATGGGGCCTGTTTTTGATGGTGGGGCGCGAGCTGGCGATCGCTGGCTGGCGCGTCGACCCCCAGTTGGGTGCCCAAGGCGCCATCACCGGCGCCAGCACCTGGGGCAAGCTCAAAACCGTCAGCCAGATCGCCGCAGTCGCGCTGCTGATGGCCCCGCTGCCGCCCGCGTGGGACGGCATCGCCCAGGCTGCCTTCTGGCTGGCGGTGGGCCTAACCCTCATCTCGGGTGGCCTTTACTGGGCGGCGCCCGCCTGGGCTAGGATGCGCTCATCGAGCGAGAAATCCACCTCGGCCTCGTGACGCCGCGAGGCCAGGTAGTCGTTTTGGAACGAGTCCTTGAGCCCCGAGAGCAGATCGAAGCGCGGCGCCCAATCCAGCAGCTGGGTAGCTTTGCCAATGTCGGCGCAAAAGTGCTGCACCCGCAGCGGGAACGCCTTGCGCTTGCCAAAATCGAATTGGTCCGGGTTGTAGTGCACCAGCTCGAGCTGCTCGGGGGCCTTGCCGGCCGCCCGCGCGCAGGTGCGAGCGAGGCCATCGAAGGTGACGTAGCGCTCGCCCGAGACGTTGAGTACCTCGCCAGCGGCGCGATCGCTGCTTAGGGCCGCGACCATGGCCTCGGCCAGGTCCCGCACGTGGCCCAGCTGGGTGACGTGCAGGCCGTTGCCCGGAATGGGAACGGGGCGATCACGCACGATGTGATCGAAGAACCAGGCTTCAACGTCGTTGTAGTTTTGCGGCCCGTAGATGTAGGTGGGCCGAACCGAGGTCCAGGGAATCCCGGCTTGCTCGCAGTAGGCTTCGGTGTCGTATTTGCCCTTGTGGCGGCTGTTGGGATCGATGGGGTCGCCCTCGCGGTAGGGGAGCTGGTCCGAGGCCTGATAGACCCCCGCCGAGCTGACGAACACGTAGCGCTGCACCCGATCTTTGAACAGATCGATTAGCGGTTGCGTGTCGCTGAGCTCGCGGCCGTTGTTGTCAAAAATGGCATCGAATGGCTCGTTGGCCAGTTGCTGCTGCAGCTGCGAGGCGTCCCGGCGATCACCCTGAATTTGACGCACGTTCTCAACCGGCGGCGCGTTGCGGCCGCGGTTGAACAGCGTCACCTCGTGGCCGCGCTCCACCAGCAGCTGCGTTAGATAAACGCCGATAAATCGCGTTCCGCCCACAATCAAAATCCGCATGGCTGCGCTCCTTACGGCTGCTACCCGTTCGATGGGTCCATTTTCTCAAGCAGCTTCCCTACTGCGAGCCCTTGCCGTTGCGCGCAAAGGGATTGCCCGGGAGCCAGCGCCGCCAACCCTGTCGGGGCGGGCCGCCATTGTTGTTGCCGTAGTTGTAGTAGTGGTAGTAGCTCGAGCGCTCGTTGCGCGGATTGACGCCGTTGGCCACCATCCCCACCACGGGCTGCTGCAACCGCGCCAGCGTATCCCGCGAGGCTTCTACTGCATCGCACTCGGCCACGCCCGGCCGCACCACCAGGAGCGTACCGTCGGTGAGTTTGCCCACAATGACGGCATCGGTGGCCGCTTGCAGTGGCGGCACATCCAGCAAAACGTAGTCGTAGGCCTGGCGCCATTGCTGCAGTAAGGTGGCCAGGCGCTGCGAGTCCAGCAGTGCTACTGGGTTGGGCGGAACTTGCCCCGCCGTGAGCAAATCCAGCCCCTCGGAAGCGGGGTGACAGGCTTGTTCTAAGGAACTCTCGCCCACCAATAAGTTGCTCAAGCCCACTGCATTGGCGTACTCCCAAATGCCGTGCTGGCTGGGGTTACGCAGGTCAGCATCCACGATCAGCACGTGCTGGCCCACCTCTGCTAGCGCCAACCCTAAATTGGCTACCAGGGTCGATTTGCCCTCGCCCGGTACTGAGCTGGCCACCGCAATCGCCTGCAGTCGCCGGTCCGCCTGCGAGAATCGCAGGTTGGCTTGCAGCATCCGAAACGACTCGCTCAGTGGCGATCGCGGCGCATCCCGCACCGGTAGAAAGGACATGGATTAGTTGGCGCGCGAGGGGGTATCGGCAGGCTCAGCTTCGGGATGGGGGGTCCGCGGTCCCTCCGTGGCCGGGACATCATCGAAGTTCGGCACCGAGCCTAGCATGGGATAGCCCAGGAGCTGCTGGGCGTCTTCGGCGCTATGGATGCGGCGATCGCGCGCGTCCAGGGCAAAGGCCGCTGCGCCCCCCAGTAGCGCGCCCAGCACGCCCCCCAGCGCTAGGTTGAGCGCAATCTTGGGCGAGACCGGCCCCCCTGGGACCTGCGCCCGCTCGACCACATCCACTTTGCTGCTTTTGCGATTCTCCTCAATGCGCGTTTTCTGTAGCTGCTCCACCAGCCCCTTCAGCGTGGAGCGCGCCGTTTGCAGCTCCCGCTCGAGCTGCGCCCGCCGCTGCTCCAACTGCGGCAGCTGGTTGGCGCGGGCTTGGTAAGTATCGCGCACTTGCTGCAGGGCGTTGACTTGGCTGACCAGGCCCAAGCGCTCCACCTCAGCATTGACCAAATTGCTGATGAGCTGCACTTTGGTCTCGCCCAATTGCAGGTTGCGATCCTCGGCAGTGCCGCCACCGGCAAGTGAAGCGCGCACCCGTTGGCGCAATACTGCCCGCAGCCGCGAGCGCTGCTCCTGCAAGGCCTGGACGGCTGGGTGCTGGGGGGTAAGCTCGCTCTGCTTGTTCGCGAGTTCAGTTTCGACCTCTTGGTACTGCTGCAGCACTTGCTGCACGCCCGGGGACTGGCTGAGCTGGGCCGAGGCCAACCCCTGTTGGGAACTCATGCCCACCTTGTTGCGCAGCGCTGTGGCGCGGGACTCGGCACTATCGAGCGAAGCGCGCGCATCAGACAACCTCTCATTAATGTTGCGCGTGGCTTTAACGATTGACTTAGCTTCCTCGTCCAGGGCGACAACGTTGTTTTGCTCTTTGAACCGGCGAAGCGCGGCCTCGGCCTGGCGTACCTCCTGGCGTACCTGCGGAATTTGCGACTCTAAAAACTGGCGCGTGTTTCGGCTCTCGGCGGTCTGCTCGCTAATGGTGCGCTGTTGGTAAACATCCATTAGCGTATTGGCAATCTGGGCCGCTTGCTGCGGCTGGTTGCTCTGGGCGCTTAACTTGATGACGTTAGTGCTCTCAACTTGCTCGACCTGAATCCGCTCCAGCAACGCATCCGGATCCAGCGGTTCGCCCTGTTTGTTGGTGAGCCCTAGCTTGTCGATGACCTTTTGGGCCAGCGGCCGCGACTGCAGGATCTCGATTTGGTTGGGCAGGCCGCCGCCCTGCGACTGGCCGCCTACCAGCTGCTGCGCCCCCTCCGGTAAAGTAGGCTGACTGCCCGAGGTCTCGTAGAGGAACTTGCTGCTGCTCTCAAAGACGGGAGCATTCTGCAGTTTCCACCAGGAGTAAGCTCCCGCCAGACCTAACGTGGAGAGCAGTACCAGTAGCGCCGGCAGCCAGCGCCGCTTGAGGATGCGCGCGTACTGCCCCAGATCGATTTCGTCATCCTCGGCTTCGGCACGTGCAGTCTCGCGCTCCCATGCCCCGTTTGTGGCGACCATAGCGTTGGGATAGCCTGCAGCAGCGTTCTAACGGCCCACCTCGCAATTGCGCAACCCCCCCATTGGGGCCATCTCGCGAGGGGGACTGGTGGAGCACCGCGCCTACTGGGCAGAATATCACTCGCCAGGCGCCTCAAACGGNNTCGACGCGAAAGACCGCCCGATTGTTGCCCACCAACAGGGCAGCGACTGCCAGCAGATCGTCGGCCTCGGCGTGCTCTAACGCCACAGTCGCTCGCGGCTAAGCTTGCGCACACTGAACCTAAAGTCAGCCTGCGCCGGGCACGCATCCAGGCGAGCACTCAAGTGGAGAGCAACGCAATCGGCTAGCGCTATGCGGATGGCGAGATTCGAACTCGCATGGCACTAAGGCCACACGCCCCTCAAGCGTGCGTGTCTACCAGTTCCACCACATCCGCACGCGATGCCGGTAGCTGCATCGCGCTAACAAGCTAGCACACCGCGCCGCCGGGCTTCAGCCCGCCGTTTCGATCACGCCTTCGGCCTGGTTGGCAATGCCGCGCAACCGCTCCAGCGTGGGCTCGTCTGCCGATTCCCACAGCCCGCGCTGGTGCGCCTCCAACAAGCGCTCGGCCATGTCCCGCAGCGCCCAGGGATTGTGAGCCTGGACGAACTGCTGCACCTGCTCGTCGAACAAGTAGGCCTGGGCGATGCCCTGGTACATGTAGTCCTCGACGCAGTGGGTGGTGGCGTCGTAGGCAAACAGATAGTCCACAGTGGCCGCAAGCTCAAAAGCGCCTTTGTAGCCGTGGCGCATGACCCCCTCAATCCATTTGGGGTTGACGGCGCGGGCCCGATAGACGCGGGCGATCTCCTCGCGCAACGCCCGCACTTTGGGCTTGGCGGCAATGGCATTATCGCCAAAGTAGGTCTGGGGGGCCTCGCCGCGCACTGTCCGCACTGCCGCCGTTAGCCCGCCCTGGAACTGGTAGTAGTCGTCCGAATCTAGCAGATCGTGCTCGCGGTTGTCCTGGTTGTGCAGCACTACCTGCATTTGGCTCAGGCGCTGCTCGAAGGCCTCAGGCGCCGAGACACCGCGGATCTCGCCTTGGGTGCGGGTGTAGGCGTAGGCGCTCCAGTTGATGTAGGCGCGCGCCAAGTCCGTGTCGCTGCTCCAGTTTTGGGCCTCGATGAGCCCCTGCAGTCCGGTGCCGTAGGCCCCGGGACGCGAGCCAAAGACGCGGTAGCACGCGCGCTGCCGGGCTTGCTCGGCCGGGAGCCCCTGTTGCTGCCACTCGGCGCTTTCTTGCTGGGTGCGCGCCGCCAGCGGGTTCCACTCAGCCGGCTCGTCCAAGTCTGCCACGGCCGCCACGGCGCGATCGAACAGGTCGATCAGGTGCGGGAAGCCATCGCGAAAGAACCCTGAGATGCGCAGCGTCACATCCACCCGCGGGCGCTCCAGTACCGAAAGCGGCCAAATCTCAAAATCCACCACGCGGCGGGCGCTGCCCTCCCAAACGGGCTGCACCCCCAACAGCGCCAGCGCCTGGGCGATATCGTCGCCGCCGGTGCGCATGGTGGCAGTGCCCCAAACCGAGAGCGCCAGCGTCTGGGGATGGTCGCCGTTGTCCTGGGCGTAGCGCTCGATGAGCGCCTCGGCGGCCCTGCGGCCCACATCCCATGCCGTTTCGGTGGGGATGGCGCGCACGTCCACCGAGTAAAAGTTGCGCCCGGTGGGCAGTACTTCCGGGCGCCCGCGCGTGGGGGCCCCGGCTGCACCGCTGGGGATGTAGCCGCCGGCTAAGCCGTGCAGCAGGTGCGCCAGCTCCTGCGGGGTCTGGCGCAGGGCCGGCAGCAGGCGATCGCGGATCCAAGCCAGCTCGCGCTGGGTGGCTTCCCCCGCATGGCTAGCGCTCTCCCCTAACAGCAGCGCTTCAACTTCGCGCGCCGCCTGGCCCTCCAGTACCTCCACCGCGTCGCCAGCGGTGCGACAAGCACGCAGGGCCTCGCGGACCTGGGCCGGTGCTGCTGGCGCCTCCGGATGGCAGCGCTCGCCCAGCTCGGCGGTCAGCGGATTGAGATCCAGCCCCCAATCGCTGGCTAGCGCCCGGGTCAGACCGGCGCGCTCGCGGTCTGGAGTGCGCGTGATCGCCACAATCAGGTCCCGCAGCTGCCGGTGCGGCGGACACTGCCCCAGCACGTGCAGCCCGTCCCGGATTTGGGCTTCTTTGAGCTCGCAGAGATAGCCGTCCGCGCGCGTGAGAAACTCAGCTAGCGAGAGCGCATCAAAGTCGTCGATGCCCAAATCGCGGTGCAGCTGCTGCTGGCGCACCAGCTCGCGGATGCGATCGCCGATGGGCTGCAGCCGCGAGGGATCCAGGCTTTGGGCTTCGTAGTACTCATCAATGAGGGCCTCTAGCTGCTGCAGCGGGCCGTAGAGCTCGGCGCGGGTCATGGGCGGGGTGAGGTGATCCAGGATGGCGGCTTGGGCGCGCCGCTTGGCCTGGGCGCCCTCGCCAGGGTCGTTGACGATGAACGGATAAAAGTGCGGCAGCGGCCCCAGCGCCACCTCGGGATAGCACGCCGCCGAGAGGGCGCAGCCCTTGCCCGGCAGCCACTCCAGGTTGCCGTGCTTGCCCACGTGGACGATGGCCTGGGCGCCAAACTGCTGCCGCAGCCAGGCATAAAACGCCAGGTAGGCGTGGGTGGGCGGCAAATCGGGCGAGTGGTAGCTCAGGCTGGGGTCGGCGTTGTAGCCACGCGAGGGCTGGATGCCCACAAAAACGTTGCCCAGCTGCATCCCTGGGATGGGCCAATTGGTGTCCTCGGGCTCGCCCCAGCGATCGCGCACGCCCTGCTGGGCGGCTTCAGGCAGGCTGTGGAAAAAATCACCGTACTGCGCGGCAGGCAGCTGCTGGCGCGGCGCGCGCAGGGCCTGGCCTTCCGGGTCATTGGTGGGACCGGCCGTCAGCCAGCCCATGAGTTCGTCGCCGCTGTTGGGCCGCTCGCCCACGCTGTAGCCGCCCTCCGCTAGCGCCTCTAGGATGCCGACGCAGCTGGCGGGGACATCCAGCCCCACCCCATTGGCCAGGCGGCCGTCCCGGTTAGGGTAGTTGGCCAGCACTAGCGCAATGCGGCGCTCGGCAGGCGGCGTGCGGATCAGCTCAATCCACTGCGCGGCCAGATCCGCGACGAACGCCACGCGATCGGGCACCGGCTGGTAGGCCACCACCTCGGTCTCCAGCTGCGGGTGCCAGTGCTGGGCCGCCTTGAACGAGATAGCCCGCGTCCCCAGGCGCCCATCGATCTCGGGCAGGGCTACGTTCATGGCCACATCCCGCGGTGGCAGGCCCTGGGCGCTGTCTTGCCATTGTTGGTAGGTGCCGCCGCTCAAAATCGCCTGCAGCACGGGCACATCTAGCTGCTGCCAAAAGCGGGCTCCATCCTCGCTACCAATGCGCGCTAGCGAAAAGCTAGTGGTATTGACAATCAGCCGCACGGGATTGCCCGAGTCCGGGCAAAAGGCATCTTGCAGCGCCGCCTGCACCTCTTCGCTCCCCAGCGAGGCGACAAACACGGGCACCGGCTCCAGCTGGCGCTGGCGCAACGCCTGGCATAGAGCATCGATGGGGGCCGTGTTGCCGGCCAGGTAGTGGGCGCGGTAAAAAATAATGCCCACCCGAAGCTTGCCGGATGCCCGTTCAGTGTCAGCTGTGTAGCGCCCCACCCGCGGCACCGATTGGGGGAGATCTGGCTGGTAGGAACAACCCAGCGCCACATCGGCCGCCCACTGCAGCGCGCGCGCGCCGTTGGCGACCCCACCCTCGGTGAAGTAGCGCCACAGCCGGTCGGTGGCGGCCAGCGAGACGGTGGAGTGGCTCATCAGGTCCGGATCAGGGCGATCGTCGCCCGGCAGCACGAACAGCGCTGCGCCCGTGGTATCCGCGGTGGCCTTGAGCGCTTCCAGCCCGTAGGGCCAGTAGGCGTGCCCGCCTAGCAACCGCAGGATGATGGCGCTCGCCTGCGACAGGACCGACTCAGCGTAGGCATCAATGCTGAGCTCCTGCTGCAGGTGCAGCAGGTTAGTGGCGCGCACAGCCGGGCAGTCAGCCGGCAGGTGGGGAAGCGCCGCCGCCAGGGTCTGGATGTCCGTGTCGGCAGCGGTCAAAACGACGATGGGGGCCGGGGTCTGCTCGATGAAGACCACCCCATCGGCTTCGGGATTCCAGCCGCCGGGGGTAGCAGCAATGCGATGCATGAGGGCAGCAGCCTTGATGGGCGCTTTTCAGGATAAGGGATGGGTCGCCTACACTTGGAACCAGCCGGCCGCCCGCCATTGCCATGAGCGAATCCACCGAGTTGCTGCGCTACCGCGACGTTCGCGATCGCCTGGTGCTTGATCGCGACACCACCGAGACCTTGGGCCGCCTCACGCGCCTGGGCATCGACCCGCAAAAGCACCAGATCGAGAGCCTAACCTGCCGCTCGGGCTGGCTGGGCCGCCGCCGCCAGACGTTTGCCTGGTCGCAGCTAGCCGGCATGGGAGAAGACGGCCTGCAGATCGACCGCTCCCCCGATAAAGCCGCCGAGCGCTCGCCCGAGCAGCTCTATGGGCTGATTGGCAGCGAGCTCTGGACGGATGCTGGTGATCGGATTGGCTGGCTCACCGATTACTGGTTCCGCCCGCAGACCGGCGCGATCGCTCGCTACCTGTACGCGGCGCGCAGCTCGCGCGATCACTACCTGCTCGATCCGGTAGGCGTCTCGAGCGCCGGCAACCAGCGCGTGATCGTGCTGACCAGTGCCATCGAGCGGGCAACGCCCTGGCAGGAGGAAGCCCCTGGCGGACTGGCGCGATTGAGCCGGTTCTGGCAGCGCGCTCGCACCCGCCCCCAGCAAGAGACGGCATCTGAGGGCAACAGCCCCACCCCTACCTCGCCCGCCGATCTCTCGTAAGGCAGCGAGACGGCATCCTCCAGCGGCGAAGAGCAACCCCCCCGCTAACCTCGGAGCTTGCCATGCGCGCTTCCTTCATCTTAGGCCTAGCCTTGGCCATCCTGGCCCTCGTACTGGCGTTTCAAAATACGGCACCTGCCAGCGTCAACTTGCTGTTTTGGACCGTTGAGGGGCCGCGCTACGTTGCGCTGCTGGTGGCATTCGGCTTGGGCATCGCCACAGTCGGTCTACTGCTAGGACCGCCGCTGTGGCGGCGATCGCGTCGGTTGCGGCAGCGCAACAAGCAAGTGCACGAGCTCGAGCGCACCCTGGAGCAAAAAGACCAGACGCTAGCTCAAAAGAACAAGCGCATCCAGTACCTAGAAGGCAATTGGTCCAGCGGCAGCTCCCCGACCGAGGGGCCTTAAGAGCGGCGCTCGCGCGCCAAGACCAGCATGTCCGAGCCAAGGTTGGGGCTGCGCGCCAGCAACCGCCCTTCGGCATCAACTGCGCGTACCCAGCTAAAGTCCAGTGCCTGAGCGCGGCGCTGTAGCTTGTTGGCAAGCCGATCCTGCCGTTGGGGTTCTAGCTCGTACCAGCGATCGGCAAGAGTAACCGTGACAGTACTGCTAGCCAGGTCGGGGCGAATGGCCTGGACTAGGTCCGAAGTTTCGCGCTCGGTTAGCTCGGTGATGCGCTCGCGCACTGCCGCCACAAAGGCCTGCTCGGGCGTTGGTTCGGTCTCGGGCGGTTCGGCTGCCGCTTGTGCTTGGGCGGGTGCTTCCGGCTGGGGCGGCGGCTGTCCGGGCTCGCCGCGGGCAACGCTCAAGCCCAGCCACACCAAGGCCACGAACGCGCCCACCAGGATGCCGGTTAGCCCCCAGTCGGGCAGCACTCGATTGAGGGCTGCGGGCAGTCGGTTGCGCACTCGCGCCAGAATGCGCGCCCAACCAGTTGGGGGTGTCGCTCCTTCATCGCTGGTAGCGGCCGGCGTTGGCTCCGCTTGGGATGAGTTGCTGTCCGATTCGGGCGTTTCGCCTCGGTTGGGATCGGTCATGGCAAGCGCGGCTGGGTTGGCCTCCGTTGCGGGCTGCTGCTCGCGCGCCAGCCCATTGGCGATCGCGCACAGGGCCCGGCTCACCATCCGCAGCAGCCCCGCTAGCGCGCGAAGCAGATGGCGCCACAGCAGCGGCTGCCTGCCGGCGGGGGTAGGAGCCGTTTCTTCTGGGGGCGGATGGGCTGGCACGAGCGCTGGGGCGCTTTCCCACGCCCGCTACGATGGGTCAGATAGAGCCTCTACCTGAGGCTATCATTTGCCCGCTCGCCAACGTGCAAGGGAATGCCGCTGACGCGCCGCCAATTGCTGATCCTAGCCGCTGCTACCAGTGCCGGCGGCGTGGCGCTTTGGCGGTATGGCCAGCGGCGAGTACTCGCGCACCGGGCGTTTCGTGATACCAGCGAGCTAGCCGAACCGTGCGGCGAGCCGCTGCTGCGCTTGGCGGCTCTAGCGGATACCGGCACCGGCGGCAGCGATCAGTATGCGGTGGCTCGCGCCCTAACCCAGTACCGCCGTCAGGCACCGTTCCCGGTGGCCCTGCTAGCCGGAGACAATATCTACAACAACGGCGACATCGACCGCGTCGAAGAGACCTTCGAGCGGCCCTACCGGCCGCTGCGCCAGCAGGGCGTGGCGTTCCGCGCCTGCCTGGGCAACCACGACATTCGCACGGCCAACGGCGTGCCTCAGCTGCACTACCCTGGCTTCAACATGCAGGGGCGCTACTATACCTTTCGCCAAGGGCCGGTCCAAGTCTGGGCGCTCGATACCAACCGCAACGCCAACTGGACGGCCCAGCTGGATTGGCTGGAGCGGGAACTGCAACGCTCGAGCGCGCCTTGGAGGGTGGTTTTCGGCCACCATCCCATCTATTCTTCGGGCCACTATGGGGTTAATCCCGAGCTCGAGACCCGGCTGGCGCCGCTGTTTCGCCGCTATGGGGTGCAGCTCTATTTCAACGGGCACGACCACAACTACGAGCGCACCTATCCCATTGGCGGGACGACCTACCTAACCTGCGGAGCCGGCGCCGACGTGCGCTCGGTGGGCCGCTCTCGGTGGACGGCGCACGCCGCCGAGCGGCTCAGCTTTGCCGCACTCGAGTTCCATGCCGATCACGCGCTCGTTCGCGGCATTGGAACCGATGGGAACGCCTTCGATCACGCAGTCGTGCCCCGCGACGCTACGATCACTCGCTAATGCCAGTCTTGCCGCCAATTGCGTTGCCAGTCACCCGCTTGCGCTCGCTCGGACGCCGCGCGATCGCTGCCCTCGTAGCCCTGGGCGTTGCGATCGGGCTAGGCGGATGCAACCCGGCCATTTTGGACGGTCGCACCGGCGAGAGCCGGCAATTGGTCAAAGTCATCCTCAGCAACCCCAAAACCTTCAACGCCATCCTGTCGAAGGAATCGCCCAATGTCTTTGGCTACACCTACCAAGGGTTGGTCGAAGAAAACCCCATTAAGGGCGAGATTGAGCCGGCGCTGGCCCAGTCTTGGCAAATCGCCGAGGGCGGGCAGCGCGTCACGTTTGTCCTGCGCGAGGGGCTGAAGTGGTCGGATGGCGAGTCCCTGACCGCGCGCGATGTTGCCTTTACCTTCAACGACCTCATTTTTAACGAGGCCATCCCTAACAATCTCAAGGACAGCTTCCGCATCGGCCCGGAGGGGCAGTTCCCGCAAGTACGTGCGCTCGATGAGCGCCGGATTGAATTTCGCTTGCCCGAGCCGTTTGCCCCGCTGCTGCGCAGCTTGGGCGTCCCCATCATGCCCGCTCACGCCCTGCGTGCCTCGGTGACCCAAACCGACGAGCAGGGCCGGCCGCAGTTTTTATCCAAATGGGGCATCGATACACCGCCGGGCGAGATTGTGGTCAACGGCCCCTACCAACTGGCCCGCTACGCCACCAACGAGCGGGTTGTCTTCGAGCGCAACCCGCACTACTGGGAAACTGACGAGCAAGGCAACCCGCTGCCCCGCATCGAGCGCGTTGTTTGGGCGATTGTGGGCAACCAAAACACGCAGCTGCTGCGCTTTCGCGCTGGCGATCTGGATGCCATGGGGGTCTCGCCCGAGTTCTTTGCACTGCTCAAGCAACAAGCGGCCGAGAGCGACTACCGCATTTACAACGGCGGCCCTGACTACGGCACGCGCTTTATTTCGTTCAACCTCAACCAGGGCCGGCGCAACGGTGAACCGTTGATCGATCCGGTCAAATCGGCGTGGTTCAATACACTCAACTTTCGCAAGGCCGTGGCCTACGCCATCGACCGCCAGCAGCTAATAAACACCGTCTACCGCGGCCTGGGGGCCAAGCAAAACTCGCCCATCTCGGTTCAGTCGCCCTACTACAACGACAGTGTCAAATCCTACGGTCACGCTCCCGACCGAGCTCGCACCCTGCTGCGCGAGGCGGGCTTCCAATATGACAGCGAGGGTAAATTGCGCGATGCCGAGGGCAACCGCGTCCGTTTTACGCTCATCACCAACGCCGGCAACAAAACCCGGGAAGCCATGGCTGCCCAGATCGAGCAAGATTTGGCCCAAATCGGCATGCGGGTTGACCTTAACCCCATCGAGTTCAACGTCCTGGTCAACAAGCTCAGCAATACCCTGGATTGGGAATGTCACTTGTTGGGCTTTACCGGCGGCAACGAGCCCAATGCCGGCGCCAGCATTTGGTTTACCGACGGCCGCTTGCACTCGTTCAACCAAAAACCCCAAGCGGGGCAGCAACCGCTCCAGGGCCGCCAGGTTGCCGATTGGGAAAAGCAAATCGAGCGGCTCTACATCCGCGCCGCCCAAACGCTGGATGAAGCCGAGCGCAAGGCGCTCTACGCGCGGGCGCAGCAGATCGTGCAGCAAAAGCTGCCCTACATTTATCTAGTCAACCCGCTCGCGATGCACGCCGTGCGCGATCGCGTGCGCGGCATCGATTACTCAGCGCTGGGCGGGCCGTTTTGGAACCTCGAGTACCTGACCCTGAGCCCGGACTAGGGGGCTGGGGGCCTTGAAAAACCGTCCCCATTTAGGGGACGGTTAAAGCAGCGATGGAGCGACTGGGCGAGGGAACGAGCTTAGTTGCTGAGCGGTGCTGCCTTGCCCTCTAGCTCCATTTGGGCGCCAGCATCGGCACCGGCTGCATCAGTCTCGGCTTCGGTTCCGGTGCTGGCTTCGCCTTCGGTCTCGAGCTGCAGCTCCGTCTCGCTGAGGTCCTGACTCTGCGTCTCGGTGCTTTGCTGGGCATCGGCTTCGCCATCCGCCTCAGCCTCAGACTCGCTGTCTTGCTCGGTTTCGCCTTCGGCTTCGGTATCGGCATCAGCGTCGCCCTCAGCCTTGGACTCGCCGGCAGCCTCAACTTCGGTCTCGGTTTCTGCCTCGGCATCGGCACTGCCGTCGGTGCCGTCGGATTCGCCGTCCTTGTCTGAGTGATCCTTGTCTGAGTCGCACTCAGGCTCGGCAGGCATGCCGCCAGCCTCAGCGTCCATCTCGGTCTCAGCGTTCCCCTCCGATTGGATTTTGGCATCAGTGCCTGTAGCGTTGCCGTCGGCCTCAGCAGCTGCATCAGCATTCGAGTCGCCACTAACATCGAGCTCAGCTGCCGTGCCATTCTCCTGGGCACCAGCGCCGACACCAGCATCGACATTGGCACCGGCACCCAGTTGCGCTTCTAGGGCGAGTTGGCTGCCACTAGCAGTGCGATTCCCAACTTCTAACTGCGCGAACGCCGCCGGCGCTAGCAGCGCCGTGCCGGCAGCTGCACCAAGGAGACCGGCAAATCGGATGAGATGGCGCGTCATAGGGCGTCACTCCTTAATATCGGACGTCACTGCCCATGACCGCTGGCGAGCGAGTGAGTTCCGCGAACTTAGCGTTTGCTAGCCCAAACCGGAGTAGGAGGCCGCGGCTGGCGCCGCTGCAGGCGCCGCTCGGTCGACGGGCGCTACACCTGCTTGGTCGAGGATTTGGGGGATGAGGTGCTCTTTTCTAACGGCCATCATGTGAACGCCGTGGCAGCGCTCGCGCGCCATTTGCACCTGCTCGGCAGCAATGGTGATGCCCTCATCGAGCGGATCGGTGGCGCGCTCCAGCCGCTGGACGATCTCCTCGGGGATGGTAACCCCGGGAACGCAGCGGTCGATGAAGCGGGCGTTTTTGGCCGATTTGAACAAAAAGATGCCTGCCAGCACGGGTTTTTCGCTCCCGGCAGCCACCTGGGTCATGAACTGCTCTAGGCGGTCAAAATCCGTCAGCATTTGGCTCTGGAAAAACTGGGCCCCAGCCTTGACCTTGCGTTCGAAGCGGCGCTTGAGGCCGGACCAGCTTTTGAGCTGCGGATCCACGGCAGCACCCGGAAACAGCGCCAAGCCGCCGTCGGGCAAGGCGTTGTCAGTGGGGTCGTAGCCACTGTTGAGCTGGCCGATCAGCTTGAGCAATCGCACCGACTCGAGCTCAAAGACGGCTTGGGCATCGTCGTTGTCGCCGGCACTGACCGGATCGCCGGTTAGCGCCAGAACGTTGCGCAGCCCCAGCGCGTGCGCGCCCATCAAATCGGCTTGCAAGCCAATGCGGTTGCGATCGCGACACGCCAGCTGGCAAACGGGCTCGATGCCCTGCTGCTGCAGCAGGCTAGCCGCTGCCAGCGACGACATCCGCGCCACGGCACGGCTGCCATCGGTAATGTTGACCGCATGCACGCGCCCTTGCAGCGCGCGCGCCATTGCCAGCATGTGGTCCGGGTTGCCCCCTTTGGGTGGCGACACCTCGGCCGTCACGAGAAACTCTTGGGCGCGGATGGCGCGGCGAAAGCAATCGCTCATATGGGGTGAATCCATTCGACAAGGCGGCAGTCCGGCTTGGGAGCGGACCGGGCGCGCAGCACCATTCCTGACCCTGTTAGCAAAGGCTGGTTGGGAATCCGCCGCTTTTGCCCGCCAGCAAGCAGCCGGGGGGCAAGCTAGGTTATTAGTTTAGCAGCCTAGGGCCATTGGCAATGGCGCGATCGTTGGCGTCCCCCACAGGCCGGCTGCGCGCGGCAGTTTGCGCTAATAAACCGGCGCGGCCCCAAGCAGCACCCACCCAATCCCTAGCGCTAGTGCTGCCAGCCCTCGCCGCATCATTCCGCGCGATTGCAACCGCATCAGAGGCCGCCTACTGCAGGTTCTCGAGGCGAATGCGGGGATCGGCAACCTTAAGTAGCAAATCGGCAAGGAAGTTGCCCGCAATCAGCATGGTGGCCCCCATGAGCAGGCTCGCCATAACCAGATAGATATCCTGAGCGCGGACGGCATCCAAGGTAAGGCGACCCAAGCCCGGCCAGTTGAAGAAAAACTCCACCACAAACGAGCCGCTCAACAGGTTGGCAAACTCGAACCCCAGCAACGTAATCAGCGGATTGATGGCATTGCGCAGCGCGTGTACGTAGATAACCCGGTTCTCGGGCAGCCCCTTAGCGCGCGCGGTGCGGATGTAGTCCTGCTGCAACACATCCAGCAGCTGGCCGCGCGTAATGCGCTGCAGTCCGGCAAACCCGAACAAACTCAGCGCCAAGGTGGGCAGTAGCAAGTGCCAGCCAATGTCGAGGACTTTGCCCAGCGGCGAGAGTTGGGCGTGGTTGATGCTGGTCATGCCGCCCACTGGCAAAAGCGGGGTCAGATGCTGCGCCAGGATTAGCAGCAGCAGCGCAGTAATGAAACTCGGTAGCCCCTGCCCGGCGTAACTAATAGCGCGCAGGATGCGATCCAGCGGGCGGTTTTGGTGGACGGCGCTAACAATCCCCAGCGGAATGGCAATGCTCCAGGTGAGCACAAACGAAGCGGCTGCCAGCAGCAGCGTTGCCGGGATGCGCTCCAGCAGCAGCCCCGAAACGGGCCGGGCGTAGACAAAGCTCTGGTTGAAGTTGAAGTGGGCCACCACCTGCCAGAGCCAGCGTCCGTACTGCTCGATGGGGGAGCAATCGAGCCCGAACTGCTGCTTGAGTTGCTGGATGGTCTCGGGCGAGATTTGCGGGTTCTGGCGCAGGTTGTTGAGGTAGTCGCCCGGCGCAATCTGAATGATGGCAAAGCTCAGCATTGACGCTAACAACAGCGTCAGCAAAGCCTGCAGCAGGCGCTTGAGCGTGTAGAGCAGGAGCTCGTTTTGCGCCAGCCGCCGCAGCCCAGCCCCCGCTTGAAACGAGCGAACTTTGCGCGCGACCATAACCAGCTCAAAATAAGTAATGGGCGCTCACTCGTCGTAGGCCATGAGCGCCGTCACCGGCACATCCGGGAGCTTTTGGCGCCCGCCCAACATCCGCAGCTCGACAATAAAACCAAAGCCCAACAACTGGCACCCCATTTGCTGCACCAGCTCGCCGGTCGCCCGTGCCGTGCCGCCCGTAGCGAGCAAATCGTCGACCACGAGCACGCGCGAACCGGCCGGTAGGGCATCTTGGTGAATTTCGAGCTGATCGGTGCCGTACTCCAACTCGTAGTCGATCGCGCGCACGGCAGCCGGCAGCTTCCCGGGCTTGCGCGCCGGGACGAAGCCTGCCGCCCATCGGTACGCCAGGACTGGCCCCAGCAAAAAGCCGCGCGACTCGATACCCACCACATAGTCGGGGGCTTGGGTTGCCTCGGTGCAACGCTGATGCAAGCGGTCGATCGCCTCGCGCAAGCCAGCCGGATCGCGCAGCAGCGTGGTGATATCGCGAAAGCGAATGCCGGGTTGGGGAAAGTCAGGGACTTCGCGAACGAGGGATTGCAAATCCATAAGCGGGTAGCTTCCGTCCGGTTCGGATGCCGCTGCAGCCGCGCAATAGCAGCCCCGCCCGGCAGCCTGCTTTGTGGCATGATTGCACCGGAGGGCTGCCGAGCCAGCGCCTACGAGGCAATGCTAAACCATCGCCGCGCCGCCCGGTGCCAGCGAGAATGGTCGCGACACAGAACCGCTCGATGCCCAACTCAACCGTTCCCAGCCGGCCGCTGGTGTTCGAACGCCTGCCCGAGCCGGCGGGGGCTCAACCGCGGTGCTCGCCGCCCATGCAACGGCGGCTCGATCTGCTGCTGCTCGCGCTGGAGGCCCTGGAGTTGGGCGGCTCGGAGCGCATGCTGGCCACCGTGCGCACGCTGGAGCTGGATGGCATCGTGCGCAATCGCGTCGCCCTGTGGCGCATGCGCTGCACCAATCCCTGGCGGCGCTCGTACGCGCGGTGCTTGTTGAGCCTGGATGAGGCCCGCGCGCTGGTGGCGATCGCCAGCTACCGTGCCCGGGACCTAACTGTAGTCATCCGGCAGCTGGCCCTGGCCCAACAAGTCTTACGCGATCGGGGGCAGTCGCTAGAGCAACACTTTCGCCTGGCCGACTACCTGCAACGCTTTCGCGCTCACTTTCGCAGCCGCATGAACCCGCGACGCACGCATGTAGCGCGCTATACCCAGTCGCAACAGGTGGCGGACGACCTGGCGCTGTCGCTGCTGAACCAGCTGCTATTTTGCACTGGCACTGCCGGGACGCAGCGGCTGTGGTTCAGCCTGTTCGATGGAGAGATCCCATGACGGTCCAACGCCAGTACGGGCTGCCCAACTGCACGCTGGTGCTGGAGGGCTGGAGCAGCGAGGCCCCAACTGGCCAGGGGCGGGCGCCGCTGTCCATTCTGACCAACGTCGAGTGCCATTTCCCCGAGCGTGATCGCTGGCTGAGCGGTGATCGCGACTTTCTGACGCAGCTGGCGCAGGCTGCCAGTGCCTACGCCCAACAGTGCCTGAGCGGGCTAGCGCACCCGCAGGCCCGCGAGGCCACCGTCCGCCTCGAGCCGGCCGAGGGAGACGGGCACCATCGGCTGGTACGGCAGGATGGCTCGACTGAGGCCGAACCCCAGGCCATCGAGCTCACGACTGTGGAGGTCTTTGACCTGGTCGAGGCGATCGATCAGTTGCTCGCCGACCGGCAGACGCTACCGGAGCTCTCGCTGCAGTTGAGCCCGGTGCCGCGGCACCACCGCCAACCGGAGCGCTCTCGGGCACAGCGCGCGGCACCAGCGGCGTTGGGGGTTGCCAGCCTGGCCGTTGCCGGGATCGCGCTGTCGCTGCTGCCGGTGCCCCCGCCGCGCGAGCGCGAGCCCGCCCCGGCCCAGGGCAACAGCTTGCTGCAACCTAGCCCCGGGCGCGCCGCCCTCAGGCCGCCACGACGAAGTTGACCAGCTTGCCCGGGACGACAATGGTTTTTTTGATTGTCTTGCCGGCCAGATAGCGCTCGGCGATGGCTGAGTTACGCGCGTACTGCTCCAGCTCCGCCCGGCTGGCCTCAGCCGGCACCTCGATGGTGCCGCGCGTTTTGCCCATCACTTGCACCACCAGGTTGAAGGTCTCGGCCACCAGCGCGTCCGGGTCGGCCTGGGGCCAGGCCGCGCGATGGATTGAGCTTGGGTGACCCAGCGCGTGCCACAGTTCTTCGGTTATGTGGGGCGCAAACGGCGCCAGCAGCTGCAGCAGCGTCTCGATGCCTTCGGCATAGGCTGGCGAATCCGGGCAGTGCGCCTCCCAGAGGACGTTGCTGAGCTTCATCAGCTCCGAAACCGCCGTATTGAACTGGTACCCGGCTTCCACATCCTCGGTGACCGCCTGAATGGCGCCGTGGGTGGCGCGCCGCAGCGCTTTTTCGGCCTCGCCGAGTTGGTGACGCTCGGGTGGGGTGGAAGGCGGTGGCAGGCTGGAGGCGCGCTCGACAAAATCCGCGACCAGGCGCCAGACCCGATTGAGGAAGCGGAACTGCCCTTCCACATCGGCCTCGTTCCATTCCAAATCTTTCTCAGGGGGCACTTTGAACAGAATGAAGGTGCGCGCCGTGTCGGCGCCGTAATCCGCCAGCACCCGCTGCGGGTCCACGCCGTTGTATTTGGACTTGGACATCTTTTCGTAAAAGCTGGCCAGCGGCTCCCCCGTTTGCGGATCCTTGGGATCGTCGGGATCCACCTGCTCGGGCGGCACGTACTCGCCGGTGCTGGGGTTTTGATAGGTGCGCCCCTGCACCATGCCCTGGGTCAGCAGGCGTTGGAAGGGCTCATCGCAATCGAGCAAGCCGCGATCGCGCAGGACCTTGGTGAAAAAGCGCGCGTACAGCAAGTGCATGACGGCGTGCTCGACCCCACCCACGTACTGATCCACTGGCAGCCACGCATTGGCCTGCTCGCGCGCAAAGGGCTCGCGATCGTTGCGGGCGTCGGCGTAGCGCAAAAAGTACCAGGACGAGTCCACAAAGGTGTCCATGGTGTCGGTCTCGCGCTGGGCATCGCCGCCGCAGTGCGGGCACGCCACGTTCAGCCACTGGGCGTGCTGGCTCAGCGGCGATCCCTGCCCGGTCAAGCTGACATCTTCGGGCAGGGTCACCGGCAGATCGGCTTCGGGGATGGGGACGATGCCGCAGTTGGGGCAATGGACCACGGGAATGGGCACCCCCCAGTAGCGCTGGCGCGAGATCAGCCAATTCCGCAGGCGGTACTGTACCCGCGCTTGGCCCACACCGCGCTCCTCGGCATGGCGCACGATCGCCGCTTTGCCCGCTTGGGCCGAGTACCCATCGAAGGGGCCGGAGTTAACTAGGGTGCCCGGCCCGGTATGGGCGCGATCGAGCGGTTGCGTGCTATCGCCCCCCTCAGGGGCAACGACCGTGCGCACGGGCAGCCCGTGCTGGCGGGCGAAGGCAAAATCACGCTCGTCGTGGGCGGGCACGCCCATGACGGCTCCCGTGCCGTATTCGTAGAGCACGTAGTCGGCAACCCAGATGGGCAAGGCCTCGCCGGTGAAGGGGTGGATGGCCTGGCCGCCGGTGGGGATGCCCTGCTTGGCTTGGGTGCGCGCCTGCTCGCTCTGCTGGGTGACCTCGCGGACGAATTGGGCGACTGCGTCCTGGCGCTCGGCGGTCGCGACCTGCTGCGTTAGCGGATTCTCAGGGGCCAGGACTAAATAGGTGATGCCGTAGATCGTCTCGGGGCGCGTGGTAAAGGCACGGATAGTGCGATCACTGCCGGCAATGGGAAAGTCCAGATCGGCACCGCTCGATTTGCCAATCCAGTTGGCCTGCATGCGCTTGACGCGCTCGGGCCAGCCCTCGAGCCCCTCCAAATCCGCCAGCAACTGCTCGGCGTAGTCCGTAATTTTGAAAAACCACTGCCGCAGGAGCTTGCGCTCGACCTGGGCGCCGCTGCGCCAGGAGCGCCCCTTATCATCCACCTGCTCGTTGGCTAGCACGGTCCGATCCACCGGATCCCAGTTGACGGCTGCCTCCTTTTGGTACGCCAGCCCGGCTCGGTAGAACTGTAGGAACAGCCACTGCGTCCAGCGGTAGTAGTCGGGCGAGCAGGTGGCAATCTCGCGGCTCCAGTCCAGCGAGAGGCCCAGCTGCTGGAGCTGGCGCTTCATTTGGGCGATGTTTTGGTAGGTCCAGCTGGCCGGGTGCGTGCCGCGCTCGATGGCCGCATTCTCGGCGGGCAACCCAAACGCGTCCCAGCCCATGGGATGGAGCACGCGATACCCCTGCATGCGCCGCAGGCGCGCAATGACATCCGTGATGACGTAGTTGCGGACGTGCCCCATGTGCAAGCTCCCCGAGGGATAGGGGAACATCGACAGGGCATAGAACTTGGGTCGCGCTGCATCCGCTGGGGTCCGATCCAGCTCGGCTTCGGCCCAGGCCTGCTGCCATTTGGGTTCGATGGCTGCCGGGGAATAGTGGGGCTCCACCGCAGGACTCCTAACCGCTCGCCAGTTGCATCTCGATTATTGTAGTGCACCCCTGGCGCGGGATTGGCGGCAGCGGCCCATCCCGCTGCGCTGGCTAATAGAATTAAGTTACTTGCCGGAGGGGACAAGCGCAGCAATGGCGCAACGCCGCATCATTCTAGGCATTGTTGGGGACAGCGCTGCCGGTAAAACCACCCTCACCCGCGGCATTGCCCAGATCTTGGGCAAGGACAAGGTTACGGTCATCTGCACCGATGACTACCATCGCTACAATCGCCAGCAGCGTGCCGAGCTAGGCCTAACGGCGCTGCACCCCGATTGCAATTACCTGGACATCATGCAGCAGCACCTGGCGCTGCTGCGGGACGATTACCCCATCCTCAAGCCCATCTACAACCACGAAACGGGCGACTTTGACCCGCCCGAGTACGTCCAGCCCCGGCCGTTTGTCATCGCGGAAGGGTTGTTGGGCTTTGCCACGCCCGAGGCGCGCGACACCTACGATATCAAGGTCTATCTGGCCCTACCGGAGTCGCTGCGCACCCAGTGGAAGTTCAAGCGCGATACGGGCAAGCGCGGCTACAGCCAGCGCCAGGTCCAGCAAGCCCTACAGCAGCGCGAAGCCGACGCCCAGCATTTCATCGTTCCCCAGCGGCAGTGGGCTGATGTGGTGGTGACGTTCTATCCCCCTAACGACAGTGGGGAATCGAACGACGGCCATCTCAACGCCCGCCTGGTGCTGCGCCCCACCATCCCGCACCCGGATTCGATCCGGTTGTTCGATCCCGAGCGCAGCGAGCTGCAGGCAGCCATCCGTTTGGGCCTAGGGCGCGATATGGGCAAGCCCGTCGATGTGCTAGAAATCGATGGCAATGCCACCCGCGACGAGGTGACCCAGCTCGAGCGGATCCTGTGCTCGGAGGTTCCCTCGCTGGAACATGCTTGCCGGCGCGAGGGCGACATCGATTTCGGTCAAGTAATGGGGACGACGGGCGAGTCGCTGCAGAGCTATCCGCTAGCGCTGACGCAGCTGCTGATCGGCTATCACATGCTTAAGGCCTCGCACCAGAACCAATGACGGATCCCAGCGACAGCGCAATCCGCGTGTTTGTTTACGGCACGCTCAAGCCGGGCGAGGCCAACTACCAACCGTACTGCGCCGGCAAAGTTACTGCCATTCGGCCAGCCTGCACCATCGGCCAACTGTTCGATCTGCCCTTGGGCTACCCGACCATGACCCCGGGCAACGGTTGGGTGTACGGGAACCTGCTCGAGTTTGACGATGGCAATGTCCTAGCGAATATTGATGCCCTAGAGGGCTACGACCCGCAAGGGCCGCCCCAAGCCAACGACTACCTGCGCCTGGCCCTGCAGGTCTACACGCCGACTGGCGAGCCGCTGGGCAGCGCGTGGGGCTACATAATGAGCGTTGAGCAGGCACGCGAGTGGGGTGGGACCCTGCTACGCTCCGGGAATTGGCGCGCCCAGGCCTAGAGTTGCTTTGCGTTGGGCGAGGCGCTCCCGTCGGCCGGTTGGGCTTGCGGCACCTCGACAGTGGGCTGATTGAGCTCGATCTGCAGCGCGTCGCTCGTCTCGGGAGAATTGGCTACTGGAGATGTGCCCTCGGTAGGCGAGGATACAGAGGGGCTAGACTTGGGCGATCGCTCGACAACTTGCGGCGCCGGCCCTTGGCTACTAGGCGACAGCAGTCCAATGGCAGCGGCCAAGGCTGCCGCGACCGCGCCGCCACCCCAGAGCGCGCCCTGCCGGACGCGACGCCACCGCAAGCGCCGAAAGACGCGCTGCTCGACCGCCGCAACGTTGAGCTCGCGGCTGGTTCGAGCAATGGCCTGCAAGCCTTGCCGCAACTGGCAAAGTTGCTGGTACTGCCTTTGCGCTTCGGCATCGTTGGCCAGCCATTGCCGGACTTGCCGGCGCTCGGCTGGCGTTACTTTGCCGTCCAAATAGGCGCTCAAAAGCTCGTAGCGATCGCGGGGTTGGTTATCCATGGCTGCCTCTAGACCGACTGACCTGCGAAGGGGAGCAAGCGGAAGGACCGCTCATTCATTAAGGTATCCTTGCAAGACTTCTTGCAAGCGGGTCCGCGCCCGCGCAATGCGCGATTTGACCGTTCCGAGCGAGACGCCGGTCGCCTCGGCAATTTCCTCGTAGGCGAGCCTTTCAATCTCGCGCAGCACGATGGTGGTTCGAAACGTTTCGGGCAAATCGGCGATCGCGCGCTGCAGTTGCTCGTAGAACTCTTGCGTTGCCAGATCGTCATCGGGGCTGGGATCCTCGGAAGGGATCTCCCAGGCCATCTCCCCATCTTCCATGGTACGGGGCGCATCGAGCGAGACTGGGGGCTGCACCCGCTTGCGCTTGCGCAGCTCGTCGTAAAACAAGTTGGTGGCAATGCGGCTCAACCAGCCCTGAAACTTGACCGGGTCCTGCAAGCGCCGGATGTTGCGATAGACCCGGACCCAGACTTCCTGAGCTAGATCCGCGCGATCCGACCAATCCGGGGCTAGGTGGTACAGCACCCGATCGACATGCGGTTGGTAGCGGCGCAGCAGCTCGGCGAATGCGCCTCGTTCTGGGGTCACCCCTTGCTGGCAGCGCAAGATCAAATCGTGGTTCGAAAGCTTCTCGGACAGCACTGACCGGGGTGGAACAGTCACCTCAGCGCCAGACCAGGATACCGGACTCGATTGCATCGTGGACGCGAGCCTGCTCTACGCTTGCTGCTGACGGGCTCGCTCGGCGAAAAGTTTCCGGCTGGCTGGATTAGCGGATCCCTTGATGCCGCCACGGCACCGGATCGACCGCCACGCCGTGGACGTAGAGCCCCCAGTGGAGGTGCGGCCCGGTGGAAGCGCCGGTGGAGCCTACCGTACCGATGCGCTCGCCGGCTTCGACGAATTGCCCCTGCTCGACCGCAATCGAGTTGAGGTGCAAAAAGATGCTCTGGACGCCTTGCCCGTGGTTGATGCCCACGGTATTGCCGTTCAACCGGAACTTCCCCTCAGCGCGCCCAACCAGCCCAATGCGACCGGCTGCCGGCGCAACCACAGCGGCACCGCGACTGGCAGCATAGTCAACCCCGCCGTGGTAGTAGTCCTCGGCAAAATCGCCGTTGTAGTAGCGGCGCACCCCGTAAACCGTGGAGACGCTACCGGGATTGGGACGCTTAAATTGACCGTCCCAGAATTTTTTTTGGGTCACGTTTTGCTTGAAGGCCTCGATGCGATCCAGCTCTGTCTGGGTGGGCTCGGGGCCGCCGCCAGCTAAGTTGATGCGCTGGGTGGGGAAGCTGTGATCGCGCAGCCAAACCGCGACAGTTTTGGTGTTGCTACCGCTGGTGACGCGCAGCTCGAGCCGCCCGGAGGCATCGAGCGGACTGGTGGGGACTAGGGCGCGATAGCGCTTGGGGCCAAGCTGGAACGCCGGATGGCTGCCCTCGGTATTGCTGCTGGTGACTTGGGGACGCTCGGCATCTTGCTCGGTGCGAATGCGAACCGAGATCGTCTCGCCCTGCTTGGGGTTGTCGGGCTCGATATTGAGCTCGAGCGCGCGCGCCGAGCAAGTTGTCATGAGGGTTCCAAGCGGGATCGCCCCGAGCAGCAGGACCAATCGCGCTTGTCGGGCAAGAGACTGCAAATCCATAAGCTTCGTGTCAGGATTGGGGTTTGATGTAAGCCAGCGTTTGGCGCCAAATCAGGGTTTGCTCGCCCTGCCCGTCGCGCAGGCACAGGCAGTGCGGGTCTTGCCAAACTAGGGTGCCGATCAAGCGATCGTTGGTGAGCAGCTTGAGTTCCACCTGGCGCTGGTCTTGGATCCAGCTCTGCAGGTGGCGGATGCTGGGCAAGCCCGAATCGAACTCAGCCATCTCAACCGCGGTGGGGGGTACCCCCTAAAAGCACCATGAGCATTGCGTTTGCCAAGTACCAAGGATTGGGCAATGACTTTGTCGTCATTGACAACCGCCATCGCAGCGAGCCCGTCTTGGGAGCCAATGGGGCCATGCAGTTGTGCGATCGCCACTTTGGCATTGGCGCGGATGGGGTGATTTTTGCCTTGCCCGGCGCAGACGGCACTGACTGTAGCATGCGCATCTTCAACGCCGATGGCTCAGAGCCCGAGATGTGCGGCAACGGCATCCGCTGCTTGGCACGCTTTCTGGCCGAATCGACCGAATCGCAGGTCCCGAGCCGCTACCGCATCGGCACCCTGGCAGGCGTAATGGCGCCGCAATTGCGCTCGGATGGGCAAGTCACGGTCGATATGGGCGAGCCGCAATTGCTGGCAGCGGAAGTACCCACGACGCTGTGCGACGCTAACGAACGCGTGATCGCGCAGCCGCTAGCAGTGGACGGCGAGCATTGGACGGTGACGGCCGTGGGCATGGGCAACCCTCACTGCATCACCTTTGTTGAGGATGCCGATGCCATCCTGCTGGCAACCCTGGGACCGCAGTTCGAGCATCACGCGGCGTTTCCGCAGCGCACCAACGTCGAGTTCGTGCGGCAGCTGCGCTCGGATCGCTTGCAAGCCCGGGTCTGGGAGCGCGGCGCCGGTCAGACGCTGGCGTGCGGCACTGGCGCCTGTGCGGTGGTCGTGGCTGGGGCGCTTTTAGGCACCAGCGATCGCGCCGCTACGGTCGAGCTGCCCGGGGGCAGCTTGCACATCGACTGGTCTCAGCACGACGGGCGCGCCTACATGACCGGACCGGCAGAGCGCGTGTTTGTGGGCACTTACGGCAGCTAGCGCCCCCATGCCAGTGTGCCAAACTGGGACTGAGTTTTTGCCCCATTCCCGGTCGAGCGCACGCGAGAGCGAGGAGCCATGCCCGATCTAAACCGCGGCATCATGAAATTCGACAACGCCGATCAGCCCAGCGCTGTCTTGCTATCGGCCGTGTTGGTGTTGGGCGGCATTGGCGCCGCGATCGCCTGGGGCCTGCAAACGGCCTACGCGATCGACTAGCGCGACCGTGCGCCTCGCTGCCGCAGCTGCCCATCGTGTTAGCCGCGCCCGATCCCCTGCTAGCCGCTGCCGAACCCACGCCGTTGTTCGGTGCGGTGGCTATCGATGCGGGCGTGGTGGTGCTGATGCTGTTTCTCTCGGCCTTTTTCTCCGGCTCTGAGACAGCCATCACCGCCTTTGACGATTTGAAATTGCGGGGCCTGATCCGCGAGCGCGGCGATCCCCGCGGCATCTTTCGCCTGGTCTTAGAAAAGCGCACCCGCTTTATCACCACCATCCTGCTGGGCAACAACCTGGTCAATAACTTTTTGGCCATTTTGACCAGCAACCTGTTTGCCATTTGGCTGGGCCAGGCGGGACTGGGCGTCGCTACGGCTGTCGTCACGGTGATGCTGCTGATCTTTGGCGAGATTACGCCCAAATCGCTGGCCATCAACAACGTCCTGCCGTTTTTCAAGCTGGCCTCGCGCATCATCTACGCGCTCTCGCGGCTGCTGTCGCTGTTTGGCCTCATCGCTCTGTTCGAGGCCTTTACGCAGCGCACTATCCGCCTGTTCCAGCGCTTGTTTGGGCAGAACGTCCAGCAAGGGGAATCGCTCACTGAGCTGCAGCTCATGATCGAGCTGCTGGGGGGCAAGGGCAAGCTGGACCTCTACAAGCACCAGCTGCTCAACAAGGCCCTGATGCTGGATCGCCTCATGGCCAAGGATTTGGTCAAGCCCCGCATCGAGATGCGCACCATCGCGCACCAGGCCCGGCTGCAGGAGCTGGTGGATCTGTGCCTGGCAACCGGTCACTCGCGCATTCCCGTCCAGGAGGAATCCAAAGACCGCATCGTGGGCATCGTTCACTTCAAGCAGGCCCTGCAGCAGCTCCACAGCCTGCCCGAGGCCGAGCGCGATCGCACCCCCGTTACCGATGCCATGGACCCGCCCACCTACTACCCCGAGACCAAGCGCGTGTTCAACATGCTGCGCGAGATGCTGCAGCAGCGGCTGCACATGGCAATTGTGGTGGATGAGTACGGCGGCACGGTGGGCTTGGTGACCCTAGAAGACATCTTGGAAGAGCTAGTAGGCGAGATCTACGACGAGAGCGATTTGCCCCCCTCCCCGGCCGAGCGCAGCGGCTTGGATCGCCAACTCAACCCCTCCTGAAGGCACGCATGCGAGGGATTGAGGTTGAAGTCCCCCGCATTCGGTGTTAGATTGAGCATTTGTGAGTGCCGTGGGTCGGTGTCCGAGTGGTTAATGGAGGCGGACTGTAAATCCGCTGGCTTTACGCCTTCGCAGGTTCGAATCCTGCCCGGCCCACTCCCCCGAGCCCGTGTAGCTCAGTGGTAGAGCACACCCTTGGTAAGGGTGAGGTCACGAGTTCAAGTCTCGTCACGGGCTCTCGCGCCAGCTTTGGGCCAGCAGGGCCGGTCGCAGCAAGGCGGCCGGTGGCTGCATGAGGTGGAGCACGCGGGCGAGCGTGACGTAGGCTGCCGGATCGCGGCTGGCTAGGGCGGCGACGCGATCAAGGTAGCGCTGCCCCAGCCGCACGCTCGCCGCCGGTGGCGTGCGGCTGGGGCAGCGCCAGTCTTCGCCGGTTGCCATCAGCCAGGGCACCGTTTTGAGCCGGGCGAGCTGCCGTTGCACGCGCCGGGTCCAGCCGCGCTTGCAGCGGGCCTGCAGCGCTTGCTGCAATGCCAGTGCCTCTAGGGCAGCCACGGTCATGCCCTGCCCGTAGACTGGGTTGAAATGGCAGCTGGCATCGCCCATGACGAGGAAGTTGGCCGGCTGCGCCGGCAGCGCTTCGTAGTGGCGCCAGCGGTTCTCGATGCCGCGGTAAGGGTATAAGGGCGAGAGCGGCTGGGCCGCTTGCACTGCCGTTGCCAGTTCGGGATGGCCTGTGCTGCGCGCGAAGGCAGCAAAACCCGCTTCATCGCTGGGGGGCGGGTCGCCGCCGGCCCCAGGAGCGTGATGGTCCAGCGATCGCCTTCCACCGGATAAATGATGCCCCCGCGCGGCCGATCAGGGGCTTGTGGCATAGCGTAGAGCACCTTGCAATCGGGCCGGGCAGGGGCTGGCAAGCGGCACCAGCGCGTCGTGTAGCCCAAGCTGGGCTGGACGCGCGTCTCGCGCGGGGCCGGATGACCCAGCTGCTGCAACCACCGGGGGGCTGCCGAGTGGCGACCGCTCGCATCCACCACCAGTTGGGCCGCAATGCCCTCGGTCTTGCCGCTGTCCTGACAGAAGCGGACGCCTTGAACGGCGTTGCCGCGGTCGTTGGCAACCAGCTCGGTGACCTGGCAGCCATCGCGGCATTCGATGCCATCGCGCGCCATCAAAGCCTGGCGCAGCGTTGCCTCCAGCAGCCCGCGGCTGCAGGCGTAGCTGCCTAGCTCGGAGGGGCATTGCGGCGCCCAACGCCCGGCCAGCCACCAACGCACGTCGGCCGTCCAGTTCACCCAGCGCGCGCCGCGCTGGGCCAGCGTTGCCGGCAGCCCCGGAAACAGCGATGCCAAAACCTGCTGTCCGCGCGCGAGCAGCACGTGGGGACGGTAGCTCTGCGGCACGCCGCGGCGCGCTGCATCCGGCTCAGGGACGCGATCGCGCTCCAGCAGCGTGACGCGCTCGAAGCGATCACGCAGGACCCGCGCCGCCAGCAGGCCGGCAACGCCACCCCCAATGACAACGGCGCGGGAGGCAGGCACAGGCTCAGAACCGCCCGGCTAGAGCCGCTTCGCAGCGCTGGCAGATCGTGGGGTGGTGTGTGGACTGGCCCACGCTGGGGTCGTGGTTCCAGCAGCGATCACATTTGTCGCCCTGGGCGCGCGCAATGCCAATGGTAAACCCCTCGCTGGCATGGCAGTGCGCGGCGCGTTGCGCCGGCTCGGGGCTATCCAGCAACTCTACTTGGGAGGCCAGCAGCAGGTAGCGCAGCTCATCTACCGAATCCGCAACAGCCGTGCTATCGGCTGGATTGTAGCGTTGCAGCCACTGGCGCCGCTCGGGATCGCTGACGTAGAGCAGCACCCGCGCCTCCAGCGGTGCGCCAATCGTTTTGGCTGCGCGCGCCTCTTCCATGACCTGGTTGGCCTCCTCGCGCAGCTGGCGCAGCACCGACCAGGCACCGGCGAGGGCCTCATCGGGCCAGTGCGGCTCGCGATGGACCCAGCCCGACTCAAAAACTGAGCGATAGCCCGTGCGGTAGGGCAGGTGCTGCCAGATATCTTCGGCCGTGTGGCACAGCACCGGCGCGATGGCCTTGGCGAGGTTCTCCACCGCGATCGCTAGCACGGTCTGGCAGCTGCGGCGGCGCCAGGCATCGGCCGCCGAGATGTAGAGCCGATCCTTGGCGACGTCGAGGTAGAAATTCGACAGCTCGGTAACGCAGAAGTTTTGGATGGTTTGGAAAAAGCGGTAGAACTGGTAGGTCTCGAACCCGGCGGTGACCTCGTCAAACACCGCTGCCATGCGGTGCAGCAGGTAGCGATCCAACTCGGGCAGCTGCGCGTAGGGAACGCCATGCTGCGCCAGGTCAAAGTCGTAGAGGTTGCCCAGCAAAAAGCGCGCCGTGTTGCGGATTTTGCGGTACGCATCGGCCAGCTGGCTCAGGATGGTGGGGCCAATGGGCACATCCGCCGAGTAGTTGACCGAGGAGACCCACAACCGCAGCAGGTCGGCCCCATAGGGAGGTTGCTTTTTCTGGTCGCGGCCGCCTTCAATGATGGTGGCCGGATCGACAACGTTGCCCAGCGACTTGCTCATTTTGCGCCCCTGCTCGTCCAGGACAAAGCCGTGGGTGAGGACGGCTTGATAGGGGGCTTGGCCGTGGGTGGCCACGCTGGTGAGCAGGCTGGACTGGAACCACCCCCGGTGCTGGTCCGAGCCTTCTAGGTACAGATCGACCGGGTAGTGCAGCGCCGGGTGCTGCTGCGCCACGGCCGCCCAGGAGGTCCCCGAGTCGAACCACACGTCCATGGTGTCGGTGCCTTTACGGTAGGTGCGGCCGTCGCTGCGGTAGGGCTCGGGCAACAGCTCTTGCGCCGAGAGCTCCCACCAGGCATCCGAGCCGCGCTGGGCGAGAACCTGCTGCACGCGGGCGATGGTGGTTTCGTTGAGCAGCGGCTCGCCCGTTTCGGTGTCGTAAAACACCGGGATGGGAACCCCCCAGCTGCGCTGGCGCGAGATGCACCAGTCCGTGCGCTCCTGCACCATCGAGCGGATGCGGTTGGCGCCCTGAGGCGGGTACCAATCCACTGCCGCGATCGCCGCTAGGGCCGCCTGGCGGAAGCCATCCACCGAGGCAAACCACTGCTCGGTGGCCCGAAAGATAGTGGGCTGCTTGGTGCGCCAGTCGTAGGGGTACTTGTGCTCGTAGGCTTGTTCTTGCAGCAGGGCGCCGGCTGCTTGCAGCGCTTCGATGACGGCGGCGTTGCCCTCACCCAGCACATCCAGGCCGGCAAATTGCCCGGCTTCCTCGGTAAAGCGCCCCTTGCCATCCACCGGCGAGAACGTCGGCAAGCCGTAGTGCTGGCCCACGGCGTAGTCCTCCTGGCCGTGGCCGGGGGCCGTGTGGACCAAGCCCGTGCCCGACTCGGTGGTGATGTAGCTGCCGCCAACCACCACCTCCCCCTCGCGCGCGTAGAGCGGGTGGCGGTAGCGCGAGCCGGCTAGGGCACGCCCCGAGAGCGTGGCCTGCACGGGCAGCGCCCGATCCAGGACGGCTGCCAGCCGCTCCACCAGCTCGGCAGCCACCAACAGGTAGCGGCCGCCCGCACTGGCCTCGCCGGCATCAACAACCGCGTATTGCAGCTCCGGGTTGACGGCAACGGCCAAGTTGCCGGGCACGGTCCAGGGTGTCGTCGTCCAGATGGCTAGGGCCAGGTGGGACAAAAAGCCCGCCAGCACGGGCTGAGCCTGCTCCCCCAGCGCCGTTACCAGAAACGCCGTGTAAATGCTGCGCGAGACGTGCCCTTCGGGGTACTCCAGCTCCGCCTCGGCCAGCGCCGTGCGCGAGCTGGGGCTCCAGTGCACCGGCTTGCGGCCGCGGTAGATGTAACCCTGGAGCGCCATTTGCCCAAAGACCCCAATTTGCGCGGCCTCGTACTGGGGGTTGAGCGTGAGATAGGGCTCGTCCCAATCGCCCCAAACGCCATAGCGCTGGAAGCCCGCCAGCTGCTGCTGCATGGCCTCGAGGGCAAAGTCGCGGGCTTTGCGGCGCAGCGCCAGCGGCGTCAGCTCGTGCCGCTCGCTACCGCTGAGCTGTTGCAGCACCTCCAGCTCAATGGGCAGCCCGTGGCAGTCCCACCCCGGGATGTAGTGCGCCTTGTAGCCTTGCAGCAGCTTGTACTTGTTGACGATGTCTTTGAGGATTTTGTTGAGCGCGTGCCCCATGTGCAGCGCGCCGTTAGCGTAGGGCGGCCCGTCGTGCAAGACAAAGGTCTCGCCCGGGTTGTGCCGCGAGAGCTGCTCGTAGATTTGGTGCTGCTGCCAAAACTGCTGGTACTGGGGTTCGCGCTGGGCCGCATTGGCCCGCATGGGGAACTCGGTTTGGGGGAGGTTGACGGTGTCTTTGTAGCTGGGGGCGGTTGTCACGAGTCTCGCGCCACTGGCGTCTGCTACGACTCAACATACCACCGGCCGCTGCGGCTCCTGGCTGCGCGCTAGGACTGCGGTGGTTGCGATGGGGAGCCTCCTTCGGCGTCTTGCCCGTTGCCTTGCTCGGGCGCGCTCTCAGTTGGCCCCTGCTCGCTCTCGCTCGCTGGGGTCTCGCTCGGTTCTGCCGATTCGGCGGATTCCGGTTCTTGGCTTGCGCTGCTTGGGGATGCGGTGGCCGTTGCTTCGGCGCTTCCGCGACTGGGCTCGGCGGCCTCGGTTGAGCTCGCCTCGGTCGCGGTTTCGCCCGCTGGCGCTTGCTGGCGCTGGAAGCGTCCCTGCAGGCGCTCGAGCAGATTGCCTGGGGCCCAGCTGCGGGCTTGCTGCAGCAGCTTGGGCGAGATCTCGGTCTGCTGCGAGGGGGCGACCAGGGCGCGCCGCAGGGTGACCGTTTGCCAGCCCAACCAGCCCAACAGGGCAACGCTAGCAGCCTGGCCCAACAGGACGCCCCCCGTGATGCGGCCGGCACACACCCATAGCACTAGCGCGTAGAACAGGCCGGCGCCACTCCAGAAAAAATCGCTTTTGCGGTGGATCTCGGGTAAGAAGAAAGCCGCCAGGTACAGAGCCAAGCTCCCCAGGGCGACGGCGATCGCGAGCAGGTGTGCCAGCATCTAGGGCCCCCTTAGTCTCAATCGGGCGTTGCTGCCTCTACCCATACCAGCCACAGCGCGGTTTGGGGACAAATCCCGGGCAGCGCCAATCGCCAGTCCGTCCCCAGCGGGCTAGCCTGAGGGTGAAGCAGCCCCACCGCAAGCGAGGCAGCGATGGCACACCCCAGCTTTGGCGTGATCGGCCTGGCCGTCATGGGCGAGAACCTGGCGCTCAACGTCGAGCGTCGGGGCTTTCCGGTGGCCGTCTACAACCGCACGGCGGCCAAAACCACCGAATTCATGGACAAGCGCGCCCAGGGCAAAAACATCACGCCCGCATATTCGATTGAGGAATTCGTCCGCACCCTGGCACCGCCGCGCAAGATCCTGGTCATGGTCAAAGCGGGCAAAGCCGTCGATGCCGTCATCCAGCAGCTCAAGCCCTTGCTCGATCCCGGCGATTTGATCGTCGATGGCGGCAACTCGCTCTACGAAAACACCCAGCGGCGCACCGAAGAGCTGGAAGCAGCTGGCCTGGGCTTTGTCGGTATGGGGGTCAGCGGCGGCGAGGAAGGCGCCCTCTACGGGCCCAGCCTCATGCCCGGCGGCACCCGCGATGCCTACCAAAAGCTCGAGCCCATCCTCAGTGCCATTGCCGCCCAAGTGGAAGACGGCCCGTGCGTGACCTACATCGGGCCGGGGGGCGCCGGCCACTACGTCAAGATGGTCCACAACGGCATTGAGTACGGCGACATGCAGCTCATTGCCGAAGCCTACGACCTGCTGCGCAACGCGCTCGGGCTGGGGCCGCAACAGCTCAGCGAGATCTTTGCCCAGTGGAACGAAACCGAGGAACTGAACTCGTTCCTGGTCGAGATCGCCGCCGATATCTTCACCAAGCCCGATCCCGAAACTGAGCGGCCGCTTCTCGATGCCATCCTCGATTCGGCTGGCCAAAAGGGCACCGGGCGCTGGACGGTCTACAGCTCGCTCGAGATGGGCGTGCCCATTCCCACCATTTACGCGGCGGTTAACGCGCGGGTGATCTCGGCGTTTAAAGAAGAGCGCGTCGCTGCCGCCAAGCAGCTCGCCGGTCCGGCCAGCCAGTACGACGGCGACGCCCAGGCCTTGATCGCCCAAATCCGCGACGCGCTCTACTGCTCCAAAATGTGCTCCTACGCCCAGGGCATGGCCCTTTTGAGCAAGGCTTCCGAGGAGCTCGGGTTCAACCTGGATTTGAGCGAGATCGCCCGCATTTGGAAAGGCGGTTGCATCATCCGCGCGGGCTTTCTGGGCAAGATTCAGGCGGCCTTTGGCGACAATCCCAACCTGGCCAACCTGCTACTGGCCCCCGAGTTCAAGCAAACCATTCTGGACCGCCAGCAAGCCTGGCGCGATGTCATCGCCACAGCCAACCAACTAGGCATCCCCGTCCCAGCCTTTAGCGCCTCGCTGGATTATTTCGATAGCTACCGGCGCGAGCGCCTGCCGCAAAACCTGACCCAGGCCCAGCGGGACTACTTTGGCGCCCACACCTACGAGCGCGTCGATCGCCCCCGCGGCGAGTTCTTCCACACCGAATGGGCCAAGCTCTAGCGATCGCAGGCGTCGTCCGAGCGTTGCCCGCCCCAGCAGCGATAAACTAGGTCCTCTAGAAACCTCTGTCGCAAGCGCGTGCCATGACTGAGCCCCCCATGGCGGCCGACTGGTGGCAGGCGGCGTTTCCCCACGGCCGACAGACCCTGACCGTGCGCGATGCCCGCGGGGCCCCGTTGCGCCTGGCCTACGGCGAAAAGGGGCAGGGCCCGCCGCTGGTGTTGGTGCACGGCATCGGCCACTGGAGCTACGAGTGGCGCCACCTAATCGACCCGCTGGCGCAGCACTTTCGCGTCATTTGCTTTGATGCCAAAGGGCACGGCTTTTCCCAGAAGCCGCGCGATGCCGACATCACCCACTTGGGCACTGAGCTGTGCCAGGTCGTGCGGGCGCTGTGCGAGGAGCCACCTACTGTGATGGCGCAATCGCTGGGCGCGCTGGCAGCGCTGGCCGCCGCCCAGGCCGAGCCGGCGCTGGTGGCCCGGACGATCGCCATCAACGTGCCCGTGTTTGCGCAAGCCCTGCCCAGTTGGGGCATGCAGCTGATGGCGAGCTTGCCGCTGCCGCTGGCTGAGGCGGTCGATGAGTGGCGCCTCGCCCGGCCGTTTGCTGCGCCCATCCGGGCGATTGTGGGCCAAACCAGCCGCGAGGTGGTGGCCGATGCCCGCTCGATCTCGGCGCGGGACTGTTACTGGCTCACCTATCCCTACCTGGAGTGCCCGGGGGCGATCGCGGCCTTCTCGCGCATCCTGCGCCAGGCCGCCCGCGAGATTGCCGGCGCTGCCACCGGCCGGGACACCTACCTGGCCCGCCTGCAGCACAACCTCGATGCCGTCCGCTGCCCCACGCTCGTGCTCTGGGGCGAGCGCGACTGCTGGTTCCCAGTGGCGGATGGCGAGGCCCTGCAGGCACGCTTGCCCGATGCGCGCTTGCAGGTGCTCCCCGGCTGCGGGCACGATGCGGCCGGGTGCTCGCCCGATCGCATCTGCGAGGCCGCGCTCGCGTTCCTCAACGAGACCCAGTGGCCCGCCGGTCGGGCCGCCAACCTGCAGGATTCGAGAGCCTGATGGCCGTACTGCCTCCTACCATCCCCGAAACCGAGCTGGCCGAGCAGGCCGTGGCCGCGATCCGCCAGGCGGGCTGCGAGTACGGCGACATTCGCGTGGGGACCTACCGCCAGCAGCAGCTGGCCGCCCGCGATCGCTCGCTGCACCAGCTCAGTGATCGCCACAGCAGCGGCCTGGGCGTGCGCGTGCTCTACGGCGGCGCGTGGGGCTTTGCCGCCAGCTACCGCCAAACAGCCGAAGCCGTGGCGCAAACCGTTGCCCTGGCGGTGGAGGTAGCCAAGGGCAGCCGCTTGACGCAGCGCGCGCCGGTACGCCTGGCGCCGGTCGCTGCTTACCGCGACACCTACACCACCCCCATCACTACCGATCCGTTTCAGGTGCCGGTGGCAGACAAAGCCGAGCTGCTGCTGTCGTTGACCGAGCGCCTGCTGGCCTACCGCGATCGCGGCATCCAAAAGCCTACGCGTTCCTGGATTTGGGCTGCGAGGCCAAAACCTTTGCCTCCACCGAGGGCTCGCTCATCCAGCAGACGATCTATCGCACCTACCCCGGACTGGGGGCCACCGCGCTGGCCGGCGGCGACGCCCAGAGCCGCAGCTACGACCGTCCCCCGCTCAATGCGGGCTACGAGCACGTCGCTCCCGAGGACCTGCTGGAGCAGACCGAGCGGGTCGCCCAAGAGGCCATGGAAAAAGTCCGCGCCCCCGAGGCTCCCGCCAGCGCCACCACCGATCTGGTGCTCAAGCCCAGCAACCTGTTTTTGACCATCCACGAATCGGTGGGCCATCCCACCGAGCTGGACCGCGTTTACGGCGACGAGGCCAACTTTGCCGGCACCAGCTTTGCCACCCCCCAGGATCTGGGGGCGCTGCAGTACGCCGCCCCGTGGCTGACCTTCCGCGCCGATCGCACCCAAGCCGGCGGGCGCAGCACCGTGGCTTACGACAATGAAGGCGTCCCCACCCACGACTGGCCGGTGATCCAAAACGGCGTGCTGGTGGACTACCTCACTGATCGCGAGACAGCCCACCGCCTGGGGCGCGCCTACAGCCACGGCACAGCCTTTGCCGATAGTTGAGCCAGCGTGCCGCTGGTGCGCATTCCCAACCCCAGCTTGGAACCTGGCCCGGCTGGGGGCGAGCGCACGGCCTCGCTAGCCGAGCAAATCGCCGATACCCCAAGCGGTATCCTCATCGACGGCGCCGGCAGCTTCTCCATCGACCAGCAGCGGCGCAACTTCCAGTTCGGCGGCGATGCCTTCTGGCAGATCGAGAACGGCCGCGTGATACCAATTCTCGTGGCTTATGCACTAGATTGCGATCTCCAAAAATCCTTCAATATGGGAGTTATGTCCTTTGGTTAGCGTGCATCCGCTGCTCAAAATTGACGCCCTAGGCCCGGCCGCCGAGCGCGAGCCGTGGGGCACCCACATCTGCGGTAAGGGCGAGCCCATTCAAGTTGGGCAAATGACGCACGCGTGCGTGCCGGTGCGCGCGCGCGGCATTCGCATTGGGCGGGGGTGAGCATGGCAACAACAACGGCGCCCGCACCGCTAGGCGAGGCCCAGGCTCTGGAGTGGGTTGACTGGGCCGTGCGCGAATCGCAAGCTGAGGGCGCCAGCATTGGGCTGAGCGCGAGCCGCTCGGCCGCGAGCCGCTTTGCGCGCAACCAAATTACCCAAAACCTCACCCGCGATCGCCTGCAGCTGAGCTTGACACTCCCCTTCCTAAAGGAAGGGGATTCTCGCTTCATTGGGAGGCCCTAGAACTAGCTTGTACCAGCTCCCCGGAACCTTTACCCTCAGCGAGC
>PXQH01000015.1 GCA_003022125.1 Cyanobacteria bacterium QS_8_64_29
CTTTGCAAAAATGCCTTAAAACTGAGTGCCGCAGCGGCGGCTGGGAGTTTTAGCTCATGAGAGCCTTGCAAGTTGGCATCACCGTGAGATCGGGCAAAATGGCCTTGCTCGATGCGCTCTTCAAGTAACTGTGCTCGAGGTCAATCCCGTTACACGGGCGGGAAATCAATAAGCTGTTTCCGCACAAAAGGTGCTTAGCTTGCGAGCGGCTTGGCGCGCTTGCGACTGGGTACGAAGCAAGCGGGATAAGCCATTCCCCGGGCAGCAGCGGCTGCCAACCGTGCTACGCTCAGCAGCGATGCTGTAGCTGCTCCGGCCGCTTGCAACCATGACGGCAACTGCCCGCACCGGCCCCGTTTCGCTGCTCGTTCGAGCCGTACTAGCCATTGCGCCACTGGCGCGGCTGATTAAAGCGCGGGCGCGCAAGACCATCATCGATCGCGCTGAGGCCATGGGCGTGCCCTGGCGCCAGCACGTGCGCGAGCTGCAAGCTCACGACTGGGACAGCGAGCTGGCAGCCGTGCGCGATCCGCAACTGCGCTACCCCACTTACTACCTACAAGCCTTCCATGCCTACCGGCAGGGGAACCTCAACTGGCAGGCCGCTTGGGAGGTGGAGGTTGCCTCGCTCTCGGTCCACGCCCAACTTTGGCCCCAGGCCGGCACCGACGGCGATGCCTGGCTGCGCCAGCGCTACCATGACGTCCTCCAGCAGCACTTACCCGCGCCGCCGCAAGCCGTTCTCGATGTGGGCTGCGGTGCCGGACTCAGCACCCGAGCCCTACAAGATGCCTTTCCGCAGGCACAGGTCACCGGTGTGGACCTCTCGCCCTACTTTTTGGCGGTCGCGCGCTACCGCAGCCGCCAACAGCAGGCCGCGATCGCCTGGAAGCACGCCCCCGGCGAAGACACGGGGCTGCCGGCCGCGTCTTTCGATTTGGTCTCGGCTTTTTTGGTCTTCCACGAACTGCCCCAGCATGCCGCCCAAGCCATCTTGCGCGAGGCGCGGCGCTTGCTGCGCCCGGGCGGGCAAGTCGCCGTGATGGAGATGAACCCGCAGGCCGAGGCCTACACCCGCATGCCGCCCTACGTGTTTACGCTGCTCAAAAGTACCGAACCCTACTTGGACGAGTACTTCAGCTTAGATTTGGCCCAGGCGATGCAAGAGGCCGGCTTCGAGCCCCCAACCTTTGCACCCACCAGTCCCCGCCACCGGGCGGCCGTTGCTCGCGCGTGCTAGCGTTTGATGGCTGTTATCTCCCGCCGCTCTGGCCGAGCGCCCAGCCTCTCGACAAGCTTTCTGCTGGTGGGCGCCCTACTGACCGCCGCGTTCGTCACTATTGCGTTGCTGGCCCCCGCCTTTGAGGCCTGGGGATGGCTGCGCGATCCCACCGCGTCGCTGAGCAATCCCGTGCGCGAGCCGCCGGGGGCCGAGTATTGGTTCGGCACCAACCGCCAAGGCTACGATATCTTCGCCCGCACGCTGTTTGGCATGCGCGCGGCCCTGCAGGTGGTGGTGGCCGCGACAGCCTTCAGCCTGACTGTGGGCGTGCCGCTGGGCCTGATTGGCGGTTACCTGGGCGGCAAGGTGGATCGCGTCCTGCTGTTTTTTATGGACACGATCTACACGCTGCCGCCGCTACTGCTATCGATTACCTTGGCGTTTGCCATCGGCCAGGGCATCATCAATGCCGCGGCTGCCATCGGCATTGCCTACATTCCGCAGTACTATCGCGTCGTGCGCAATCACACTGCCAGCCTCAAATCCGAGTTGTTTGTGGAGGCGGCTCAGGCGTCCGGTGCCACCCCTGCCCGCATTATCTCGCGCCACCTGTTTGCCAACGTGATGCAAAACATCCCCGTGCTGTTTACGCTCAATGCGGCCGACGCCATTTTTGTCTTAGGCGGGCTAGGGTTTTTGGGCCTGGGCTTGCCACCCGAGGTCCCCGAGTGGGGCTACGCGCTGCGGCAAGCCCTCGGGGCCCTGCCTACCGGCATCTGGTGGCCGGCGTTTTTCCCCGGCATGGCCATGACGCTCACGGTGGTCGGGCTCTCGCTGCTGGGGGAGGGCCTGAGCGAGGTCTTCCATCCGCGTTGGCGCAACGTCCGCTAGACTGCACCCTGCGATGGCAACCAGCTGGCGTTGGAGCCCTCTCTTTCGAGCGGCTACTTAGTCCCGCGTCAGAGTAAAGAAAAACGGTTGCAGCATCCCTTTAAAATCCATCAGGCCCAGGACCCGATCGCCATCAATTTGTCGGAAGCGATCGTGGATGGGCAGGCAATCGTAAATCATGGTGGCGCTGACGGTCTGGCGGTATTCTATAGCAAAACTACCTGATTCGTGAACGGAGAGTGCACCCATACTTAAACGCCTAAATTTTCCTTTTCGAGGGACTTTTGGAGATTTGTATCGCTGATCTCCGAAATCCCCTCAATATGGGAGTCATGCGCTTTAGCAAGCGTGCATCCGCTGCTCAAATTGGTATGAAGCAGCCGGTTGGTCACCCCAAGGAGGGGACGGAGTGCCCGGGCGCGCTGCACCGGGAGTCGTAGCGCCAGGTTCATCAACCAAAGCCGAGGCGCGACCTTAAAAATCTCGCCTTGGCCGTCTCGAAACAGCAACGGATGGACCAAATTCTTTGCCGTACCAGCCGGCCACCTCGAGCAAGCCATCCATGGGATGGCCGGTATGCAGGCTCCATCCTTGCCAGCGCCCCCACATGAACTCAAGATCCACCGCCGGCAGGCGATCGAATAGAGCCAGCGCTTGCTCCGGGCTGGCTTGGCCTGCTTGCAAGATCGAGTCAGTGGCCACCATGGCCTTATCTGGCGACTGTCGCCATTGCGCCCATCACTAGCCTACCGCCCCCAGCGGGCAAGCGGTGAGCTAGGCTAGCCCCGAGGGCGTGCTGACGGGCACCGCGCCGCTAGCCCAAAAACGCCATGGCGGACGGGGCAATCTATTCGGCGGTTTGGCACGGGCAACTGGCCGAGATCCCGCAGGCGGACTGGGATGCGCTGGCTCAGCCCCTAGCGAGCCCGTTTTTGGAGTGGGCGTGGCTCAACGCCCTCGAGGCCTCCGGCAGCGTTGCCCCCCAATGGGGGTGGCAGCCCTGCCACCTAACGCTGTGGCGCGATCGCGCCCTCGTGGCAGCCGCACCGCTCTATCTCAAAAGCCACAGCTATGGCGAGTTCATCTTCGACCACCAATGGGCGGCCCTGGCGCGGCGCCTGGGGGTGCGCTACTACCCCAAGCTGTTGGGCATGGCACCGTTTACCCCCGCGATCGGCTACCGCTTTTTGACTGCCGCCGATGAGGATGAGGGCACGCTAGTGGCGCGCCTAGTGGCCGAAATCGATCGCTTTTGCCACGAGCGCGGCATTGCGGGGTGCCACTTGCTGTTTGTCGAGCCGCAGTGGCGGCACTGGCTGGAGCAAAACGGCTTTTGCAGCTGGCTGCACCACAGCTACGTCTGGCAGAACCAAAACTTTGGCAGCTTTGAGGACTACCTGCAGGCCTTTAACGCCAACCAGCGGCGCAACATCAAGCGGGAGCGCAAGGCCGTGGCCAAGGCCGGGCTGCGAACGGAGGTGCTGGCAGGCGAGGACATCCCGGCGTGGCTGTTCCCCGAGATCTATCGCTTCTACAGCGACACCTGCGAGCGCTTCTTTGACATCAGCAAGTACCTAACGCGCGCTTTTTTCGAGCAGCTGTATCCGGAGTTTCGCCACCGCGTGGTTCTGGCCCTGGCCTACCCCCAAGACGAGCCGGACTACCCGGTGGGCCTCTCGTTCTGCGTGCGCAAAGGTGATCGCCTCTACGGGCGCTATTGGGGCTGCCTGCAGGACTACGACGCCCTGCACTTTGAAGCCTGCTACTACAAGCCGCTGGAGTGGGCGATCGCCCAGGGCATCCAGAGTTTTGACCCCGGCGCCGGCGGCACGCACAAAATGCGCCGCGGCTTTCCGGCCACGCCCAACTACAGCCTGCACCGCTTCTACGATGCCCGTATGAGCCAAATCCTGCACGCCTACATTGACGACATCAACGCCATGGAGCGCGAGGAAATCGCCGCCATCAACCAGGATCTGCCCCTCAAGTCGGTGCCGGCAGACGTCCTGAGCTAGGCGAGGTGGGGCTCGGTGCGCGCCCAGAACCGTTGCAACACCGGCACTAGGGCGGGGTGACTTCGCAGCTGCGGGTGGGGCAGCGCCAGCGAGATAAACTGCGCCCCCTGCACCCGCGTCGCGCGCAGCAAGATCGTGCCGTCGCTGCCGTAGCGCCAATTCCCGGCCACTACCAGCGTGGGCATGGCGGCCGCAATCCGCTCGGCGATCGCGCGCCGGTTGACGCCCAAATCTTTGGCCATGCCCAGGCCCAGCCCCAGCGGATCGATGGCGCGCGCCAGGGCCGCTCCCCCTACTGGGGAAGCCAGCAGCACCAGCGAGCGCACCCGCGGCCACCACTCGGGGTGGCGCGCCAGTAGCTCCAGCCACAGCAGTCCGCCCATGGAGTGCCCCACGATGCGCATTGGGCATTGGGGATAGCGTGCCAGGCAGGCGGCGGCCTGGGCCTCGACAGCATCGATCAGCGGCGGCAGGCGCCACCAGGTGCGCCACCAGCCCAGATCGGGGGCAACGACGGCGGTCTGGGCCGGGGAGGCGGTGCCCACCAGCTGCCGGATGCTGCCGGCCCGGTCGGCCCAGCCGTGTTGGGCGAAGGTCATGGCCGCGGGGGAGGGGCTCACGGCGCGCGTTGGGCCAGCGCTTCCTGAACCACCGCCGGGAGCTGGCGCAGGATTTTGCCGCGCTCGCGATCAAGGGCCACCAGCGTCACCTGCCCCGTTACGTAGGTGGGGTCACCCTCCGGGGCTTGGATGCGATAGTCCCAAATAATGCGGGCGCCCGTGCGCTGGGCCAGGCGCGTTTTGACCGTGGCGGCTTCTCCCATGCGCAGCACCTGGTGGTAGCGCAGGGCCAGTTCCACCACCGGTAGGTCGTAGCCCAACGCGGCCAAGTGGCTGTAGTCAATGCCCATCGAGCGCAGGCACTCGATGCGGGCTTCCTCCATCCAGGTGAGGTAGTTGCCGTGCCAAACGACGCCTGCGTAATCGGTGTGGTGGGGATGGACGCGGATGGGATAGTCGAACCAGGCCTGGGCGTAGGCCTGGAGCTCCCCCTCGGGCTGGGGGGCATCGGTGGGCAGCCGGTCAGATGGGGGCGAGGGGGGCACGTTGCCTCCAGTGCTGTTGCCTCAAGCCGGGCGGGCCAGCGCCTCGCGGCGCGCCTGCCACTGGTGCATGCGGTCGAATAAGTACCAATAGTAGTGCTCTGGCAAGCCGCAAGTGGCGGCGCCGCGCAGCACCACCTGGCAGTACCAGTCGTTGGGCGGGATCTCCTCGCTGGTTTTGTTGACGACCGTATAGGTGCGCACCCCGGTATAGCGGGTGCCGTTGCAGCGCACGGAGACGGTCTCGCGCCGGTAGCCGTTGGTGGGGACTTCCTCGCGCCGGTCGAGGCCCTCGCTCAAATGCCACGGCAGGCAGTAGAGTACGCCGTTGACAGTGGCGCCCGCATCCGGCACGACATCCAGCACGCCGCAGTCGCGACTGGCCGAGTAGTGGTAGAAGCCCAACCGGTAGCCCGCCAGCGCCGCCGGTCCCACCAGATACAAATGCACCCGCTCGCCCAGCGATCGCTTCAGATCGACTGGGCACATGCAGGAGCCGTAGGCAAAGTAGTAAAAGGATCCCTCGGGGGCGGATGCAGCTTGGGTCATGGGGGCTTGCGGGGAGCTAGGCGACGCTGTAGCCGGCGTTGCGGATGGCCTCGGCGACTTGAGCTTCAGAGGCGCTCGTGTGCAGCCACACGGTCTTGCGCTCGAGGTCGGCCTCGAGCTGGCTGTCGGGATCGTGGCGGCGCACGGCCTGGGCGATCGCATCCGCGCAGCCCTGGCAGGCCATGTCCGGAACGTTCAGTTGTAGCGGGGTTGTGGCAGTCATGGTGCCCTCCACTGGGCGGTCAGCTAGCCGGCTACCACTTGAGGGTAGCGGCTTCGATGCCTTGCTCGCGGCGGATCTGGCCGTCCCGCTCGAACCACGCAACGATCTGCTGGTGCGTGAGCTCTTCCATGGGGACGCCCGTGTCCCGAGCGACAATCTGGAGCAGGCGAAAGGAGGAGATCGTCAGCCGCGTCAGGAACTTCTCCGAGGATGAGAGCGCGGCCCCATCCACATCCGCCGATTCTTCTGGGCTCAAAAACTGGTGGGGGGATTGCGCGTCGCTCATGGCATTCGCTTGGCTGTTGGTACCGATTTTAGGAGGCCCGGGCGGCAGCGCCTTGCTTGGGCCGGATGGCGTAACCGCAGCGGTGCTCGCCATCGTGCAGCCACTGGATGCGCTCCACCGTGCAGTCGGGCAGCAGCGCCGCAAACATCTCCAGCTCGTGGCCGCACACCGCTGGGTAGGCGGTGGCCACCTCGGCGATGGCGCAGTTGTTTTCGGCAAATACGTAGGCTGGCGCCTCTTCATCATCCGCCTGAGCGGGATACCACTCGGCCATGTAGCCTTCCGCGCGACGCAGCTGCGCTAGCTGGGCCAGGCGCTCGGGGAGCGGACCGCTGCCGATGCGCTCGCGGTAGTCGGCAGCCTTGCGCTGCCACTGCTGGCGCAGCGCCGTACGCATTTGCTCCTCGCCGGCGGTCTCAGCCAGCGCGTCCAAAAACGAGACGGCGAAGTCGCTGTAGCGGCTGGGGAGGCGATCACGCCCGCAGGCGGTGAGCTGGTAGTGATGCTGCGGGCGGCCCATCCCGGTGCGGATGGCTTGGTAGGTCACCAGGGCATCGGCCTCCAGCTCTTTGAGGTGGCGCCGCGCAGCCTGGACGCTAATCTCGAGGGCCCGAGCTAGTTGGTGGGCGGTGGCCTGCCCGGATTGCGATAGCTGCTGCAGGATGGCTTGCTTGGTCGAGGTTAGCTCGGTCGCCGTCATGGTGGTGCCCCGCGCCTGAACCCGCTCGCCGAGCGGCTCCCAGTTTGACAACTTGTTTGTTGCTAATGTAGCCTAAGGATAACTAAAACAACAAAGGGGTTGTTTTAGTGACCGAAGGGAGCGACATCGATGGCGGCTGCGGTCGCCTTTTTGCTTTGCCATGCCGGTGCGCTCGAGTAGACGAGGGGAGACGATCGCAACAAGCCATGACTGCCACCACAGCCCAGACGCTAGCCAACCAACCCTACAAGTACGGCTTCGTCACCGACATTGAGACCGAGACTATCCCCAAGGGGCTCAATGAGGACATCATCCGCACGATCTCGGCCAAGAAAAACGAGCCCGAGTTCATGCTGGACTTTCGCCTCAAAGCCTACCGGCAGTGGCAGAAGATGGCCGAGCCCAACTGGTTCCATGCCTCCTACCCGCCCATCGACTACCAGGACATGGTCTATTACTCGGCCCCCAAAAGCCACAGCCAGCCCGACAAAAAGCAGAGCATGGACGAGGTGGATCCCCAACTGCGCGAGACCTTCGACAAGCTCGGGATCCCGCTGAGCGAGCAGAAGCAACTGGCAGGGGTCAACGTCGCCGTCGATGCCGTTTTCGATAGCGTCTCGGTCGCCACGACGTTCAAAGAGAAGCTGGCTGAGGACGGCATTATCTTCTGCTCCATTGCCGAAGCCGTACAGGAGCACCCGGAGCTGGTGCGCCAGTACCTGGGCAGCGTGGTGCCCAGCAGCGACAACTTTTTCGCCGCGCTCAACTCGGCCGCGTTCAGCGATGGCTCCTTTGTCTACATCCCCAAAGGGGTGACCTGCCCCATGGAGCTGTCCACCTACTTCCGCATTAACGATGGCGATAGCGGGCAGTTCGAGCGCACGCTCATCATTGCCGATGAGGGCAGCCAGGTGAGCTACCTGGAAGGTTGCACGGCGCCCATGTTCGATACCAACCAGCTCCACGCCGCGATCGTCGAGCTGGTGGCGCTGGATGACGCCGAGATCAAGTACTCCACGGTCCAGAACTGGTACGCCGGCGACGAGGAAGGCAAAGGCGGCATCTACAACTTTGTCACCAAGCGCGGCAAGTGCCAGGGCAAAAACTCCAAAATCTCCTGGACCCAAGTGGAGACTGGCTCGGCCATTACGCTCAAGTACCCCAGCTGCGTGCTGGTGGGCGATAACTCGGTGGGCGAGTTCTACTCCATCGCGCTCACCAACAACAAGCAGCAGGCCGATACGGGCACCAAGATGGTGCACGTGGGCAAAAACACCCGCAGCAAGATTATCTCCAAAGGCATCTCGGCGGGGCAGTCGCACAATAGCTACCGCGGCCTGGTCAAAATCATGCCCAAGGCCGAGGGGGCGCGGAACTACTCGCAGTGCGACTCCATGCTCGTCGGCAGCGAGGCCGAGGCCAACACCTTCCCCTACATCGATGTCAACAACCAGACTGGGCGCGTGGAGCACGAGGCCTCGACCTCCAAAATTAGCGAGGACCAGCTGTTCTATCTGGCCCAGCGCGGCATCTCGGAAGAGGACGCGGTCTCGATGATCGTCAGCGGCTTCTGCCAGGAGGTCTACAACCACCTGCCCATGGAGTTTGCCTCCGAGGCCGACAAGCTGCTGGGCCTGAAGCTGGAAGGTTCGGTGGGCTGAGCCGCCGTTGGGGGGTAGCGCTCGGTGCCCCCGCCCGAGCTGTGATCGCGCAATGAGGCTATTGCCATGACCCAGCCAACAAGCGACCCCATCCTCTCAGTTCGCAACCTGCACGCCCAAGCCGAAGGAACCCCCATCCTGCAGGGCTTCAACCTGGAGGTTAACCCCGGCGAGATCCACGCCATCATGGGCCGCAACGGCTCGGGCAAAAGCACGCTCTCCAAAGTGCTGGCCGGCCACCCGGACTACGAGGTTACCGGCGGCGAGGTCTGGTTCCGCGGGCAAAACCTGCTCGCGATGAGTCCCGAGGAGCGCTCCCTCAACGGCCTGTTCATGGCCTTCCAGTACCCGGTGGAAATTCCGGGGGTGAGCAATCTGGACTTTTTGCGCGTGGCCTACAACGCCCAGCGCAAGCACCAGGGCCTGGAGGAGATGGATGCCTTCGACTTTGAGGATCTGGTTGAGCAGAAACTGGATCTGGTAGGCATGGATGCCAAGTTTCTGGAGCGCAACCTCAACGAAGGCTTCTCAGGCGGCGAGAAAAAGCGCAACGAGATCCTGCAGATGGCGCTGCTCGATCCGGCTCTGGGCATTTTGGACGAAACGGACTCGGGGCTGGATATCGACGCGCTCAAAACGGTGGCCGGCGGGGTCAACGAGCTCGCCCGCTCGGACAATGCCATCGTTGTCATCACGCACTACCAGCGACTGCTGAACTACGTGGAGCCGCAGGTGGTGCATGTCATGGGCAACGGCCGCATCCTCAAAAGCGGGGACAAGCAGCTGGCTGTTGAGCTGGAGGCCAGCGGCTACGAGGGGATCGAAACCGAATCCGTCTCGGAGGTGGGCGCGCAATGACCCAGCAAGCGCCGACCGGCGCGATCGCCACCAGCGAGGACGCCCAGCTCGATAGCCTGCTGGCCCAGTGTCAGGCGCCCAGCGTGGAGCTGCCCGACGCTGAGGCTGCCGCCTGGCTGCAGCGGGTGCGCGAGGAGGCCCGACGCGAGCTGGCGCAGTTGCGACTGCCCGGCACCAAGGATGAGGAGTGGCGCTTTACCGACATTTCGCCGCTGCGCGAGCGCGAATTCCGCGCGGCCCCCACCGTGGCGCTCGAGCCGCAAGCGGCAGCGGCCTGGATCCTGCCCGAGGCCCCCGTAACGCGGCTGACCTTTGTCAACGGGCACTACGCGCCGCAACTCTCGGATGTCTCGGGGCTGCCGGCAGACGTCTTTGCCGGTAACCTGAGCCAGCTCAGCCCCCAAGCCGGCGCGCAGCTATCGCAGTACCTGGGCCAGCCAGACGGGGGCCAGGATGCCTTCGCCCGCCTCAATACCGCCGGCTTGCAGGATGCGGCAGTTGTCTGGCTGCCGCGCAATGCTCTGGTCGAGGCGCCCATCCACCTGCTGTTTTTGAGCGTGCCGCGCCAAGAGGCGGTTCTGGCACAGCCGCGCGCGCTGGTGGTAGCCCAAACCGGCGCCTGTGCCCAGCTCGTCGAGCAGTACGCCACGGTACTGGCTGACGACCAGGATTGCGCCCCCTACTTCAACAACGCCGTCACCGAGCTCTGGCTCGCGGACGGCGCCCAGCTCGGTCACGTGCGGCTGCAGGAAGATGCCCGCAGCAGCTTCCACGTGGGCCGCACGGCGGCCGTACAAGCGCGCGACAGCCGCTACAGCTGCCACGCCGTCACCTTGGGGGCCCAACTCTCGCGGCACAACCTCCAGGTGGATGCGCTCGGCGAGCAAACCACCACCCACCTCAACGGGCTGACGGTGGCCAATGGCAAGCAGCTGGCCGATACGCACAGCACGCTTGCCTACACCCGGCCCTACGGCAGCAGCGATCAGCTGCACAAATGCATCGCCACCGATCGCGCCAAAACCGTCTTTAACGGCAAAGTCCACGTGCCGCAGGCCGCCCAGCTCACCAACGCCGCCCAGCTCAACCGCAATCTGCTGCTCTCGCCCAAGGCCCACGCCCACACCAAGCCCGAGCTGCAGATCGTGGCCAACAACGTCCAGTGCTCGCACGGTGCGACCGTCAGCCAGTTGGAAGCGGACGAGCTCTTTTACCTACGCAGCCGCGGCTTAAACGAGACTCAGGCGCGCGATTTGCTCGTCAATGCCTTTGCAGCCGAGCTGCTCGAGCGCCTGCCCGTTGCCTCGCTGCGGCAGCGGCTCGCCACCACGGTTGCCGAGCGCGTTGCCAACTGATCCCCTCGCCGCATGGGGCTTGTTGCGCTGTTGCCAAAACTGCCATGACGCTCGCTCAATCGCCAACCCTCGCGGCGCAAGTCCGGCCCGATTTCCCCATCCTGGACCAGCAGGTGCACGAGCAACCGCTGATCTATTTCGATAATGCGGCCACCTCGCAAAAGCCGCAGCCGGTCATTGAGGCCCTGCGCCGCTACTACCGCGCCGATAACGCCAACGTCCACCGGGGCGGGCACGCGCTGAGCGTGCGCGCGACCGAGGCCTTTGAAGGCGCGCGCGATAAAGTGGCCGGCTTTGTCAACGCAGCCTCGCGCAACGAAATCGTCTTTACGCGCAACGCCACCGAGGCCATCAACCTGGTGGCCTACAGCTGGGGCCTGAGCAACCTGCAGCCGGGGGACGAGATCCTGCTGTCGGTGATGGAGCACCACAGCAACCTCGTGCCCTGGCAGATGCTCGCCCGCCAGACCGGTGCCGTCCTCAAGCACGTGCCGCTCTCGGCCCAGGAAAGCCTGGACCTGGAGCAGTTCCGCGCCTTGCTATCGGAGCGCACCCGGCTGGTAGCGCTGGCCCACGTCTCCAACATGCTGGGCTGCATCAACCCCATCGCGGATGCGGCCGCGATCGCCCACCAGTACGGCGCGCGGGTGCTGGTGGATGCCTGCCAGAGCGTGCCCCACATGCCGGTGGATGCGCGCGCCCTGGACTGCGATTGGCTGGTGGCCAGCGGCCACAAGATGTGCGGCCCCAGCGGCATTGGCTTTCTCTACGGCCGCCAGGACTTGCTCGAGGCCATGCCCCCGTTTTTGGGCGGCGGCGAGATGATTGAGGAGGTGTGGCTGGATCGCTTCAGCTGCGCCGAGCTGCCGCAGAAGTTTGAAGCGGGAACACCTGCGATCGCCGAGGCTATCGGCTTAGGGGCAGCCGTCGATTACCTCAGCGGCATCGGCATGGAGGCCATCCATGCCTACGAGCGGCAGCTGGTGAGCTACCTCTACCAGCAGTTGGTGGCCGTGCCCGAGCTCCGCATCTACGGGCCAGCCCCCAACACCGACGGCAGCGGCCGGGCCGCGCTAGCGGCCTTCAACGTTGGCGAGCTGCACGGCAACGACATTGCCACCCTCATCGACCACGACGGTGTGGCCATCCGCTCGGGCCACCACTGCACCCAACCGCTGCACCGCGAGCTGGGCGTGGCGGGCAGCGCCCGGGCGAGCCTGTCGTTTTACAACACCATTGAGGAGATCGACGCGTTCGTCGCCGCGCTGCAAGAGACCATCGAGTTTTTCCAGACGGCGCTGGAAGCCTAATACCAATTCTCGTGGCTTGTGCACTAGATTGCGATCTCCGTAGCTCCCTCAATATGGGAGTCATGTTCTTTGGTGAGCGTGCATCCGCTGCTCAAATTGGTATAACGGTAACCTTGCCGTCTGATTCTGGGAGCGGTGTCTGGACCAAGCCTGGTTTGTGGGGAGTGTGTCCCTGGATAGTGCAGTTGAGAGGGTGTTTTAGAAATAGCGAAGGTCAAGCCAGTCGCTTGAGCATGAGCTAGGTATATGAAGGTCCCCGAAGGGCACCTCTAAAAATTAAATTCAGGCCGATTTATGGGCAAATTTTTTGTGGCAATTAGGCTTGATACCAATTTGAGCAGCGGGCGCTGGTCCGAGAAGTGCTCCTCTAGCACCCGGATGATGCTGCCGAGTTTTTTTGGAACTGTTGTTGCTGCTGCGGGTCGGCTTGGTGG
>PXQH01000016.1 GCA_003022125.1 Cyanobacteria bacterium QS_8_64_29
GGAAAATCGGCCGCTGCGCTACTTCTGCATGGACGAGTCCCGTTGGGGCCTCAAAACCGAGCTAGGGCGTCGCATCACGCTCAAGGGGGTCAAGCCGGTGGCCAGTGGCCTCGGGCCAACTGCTGGCTCTATGGGGCCGTTGAGGTCCCCAGCGGCCAGTCTGTGTTCTATAGCAAAAACACCTGGATCGTGAACGGATTTGTATCCCTAGCGCCAAGAGACTTAACTCCCTGTTCGGGCCGAACTCGGGATTATCCCAATAGACTTGTTTCGTTCACGTGTGGTCTGCGGTTGCTATATGTCTTCTCCCACCTAGACGCGGTCTGCTTCCAGCGCTTTCTAGACCATCTGGCCCAGCAGTTCCCCACTAGCTTCAACTTGCTGCAGTTGGACCAGGCGGGCGCTTACATCGCCACCCAACTGCAGTGGCCCAGCAATGTCCTACCGGTGTTCCAACCTGCAGCCAGTCCTGAGCCCAATCCCATCGAGCGCTTGTGGCAGGAGCTCAAAGCCCGGTTCAAGGGGTTGAATTTTGCCAGCTTGGAGGCGTTGCAGCAGTGGCTGTTCTGCCAGCTAGAGAGTCTCTCGAACCGAGAGATTCGTTCGCTGACCAGCCGGAGCTTCATTCGCCGGGCGGTCCGGACGTTTAATAAAGTGCATAGCTTATGAAAAATGGGATCACGCCGCAAGCGGTCCAAGCCATTCGCTTCGCGCAGCTGTTTGCCGATGCCCACCACGCCGCCATAACACTGCTGCACGTGGGCGATCGCCACGCAACGACCGAGCAGCGGGCGGCGTTCGAGCGCGAGCTATCGCAAGTGGCCCAAGGGGGCAAGGTGGCAGTCCCTACCCGCGTGCTGACGGTGGCTCACGAGGATGCAGCGGTCGCGATCGCCGAGCGCTCGCAGGCCTTCGATCTGGTGGTGCTGCGCTCGCTGCGGCGCCGAACGGCCGGCGAGTTGGCTGTCAGCGAGGTCACCACGCGCACCATTCCGGAACTCTAGTGCTCTTTTATTTTGTTTGGGGAAGCCCATCGCGCCGAGTGAACGGCGCTGCTAGCGTGATCGCGGTTCAGCCGCACCCAACAGTGTAGGCTGTTTGGCACGCCGGTATTAGCGAGCGCGGTGTTGGGAAGAAGCACCCCAGCGGAACAGGCGTTGCACGATCTGCTCTCGCCGCTCCTGGGCTTTCATGGGGCCGAGCCGCCAATCCAGCAGAATCCAGTCCAATAGGGCGATCCCACTCGCCGTTGCAAGCAACCACATCTTGCGTCCCGTCAAGCCCTACCAACCAATAGCATATCGTAGGCAAGCAATGGCTGCTTGCCAATCGAGCCTCCATCTCGCTACTGGCAGGGTGCAGCCCCTAGCGCTGCATGTGCTCGGCTAGGAGCTGGTTGGCGCGCGGCCGGTAGATGAGGTGAAACAGCGACTCTAAATAGCGCATCATGTCTTCGCGGTTTTCTTTGGAGTTAAAGTTCCAAAACCCGTAGATGCGCGCCAGCGACAGCAGCTTGTTGGTGTGGATCGTCCAGGTGTAGTTGTTGTAGCCCCGCTCGATCGCGCTGTCGGAGAACTTTTTCCAGTGCTCGGGATCGTGATCGCAGTGGGCGACAAAATCGAGGATGGCCTGCGCGGTTTCGTCTAGGTGGGTGGGGTTGATGTAGAACCCATTGACACCATCTTGGATGATCTCCAGTGGGCCGCCGAACTGGGTGCCGAAGGTGGGCAGCCCCGAGAACATCGCCTCCAGGATGGTTAGGCCAAAGGCCTCGAACAGGGCCGGTTGCACGAAAATCCCTTCGCGATCGGCAATCGCGCGATAGACCTCGCCGTTGTCAGTTTTGGGCAGGCGCACGCCCAACCACCGGATCTTGCCGTGGAGGTCGTACTGGTCGATGATGCGGTAGAGCTTTTCGATCTCGGCGCGCTCTTCGCTGTCGGTGGACTCAGCCGCGCTGAGCTTGCCTGCCACCAAGATCAGGTTGCAGCGCTGCTGCAGCTCGGGCGAGCGGCCGAAGCACTCCGCCAGACCCGTCAAATTTTTGATCCGGTCCAGGCGCGCCATGGAAAACAGCGGCCGCTTGTCGGGGTTATCGAGCCAGCCGAAGGTGTGCTGGGGATCTTGGAGTGAAAACAGCAGCTCCTCCAGGCGCTCGGTCTTGCTGGGAACGCGCTCCTGCAGGCGGTAGTAGGGGAAGTAGACGCTCTCACTCACCCCCGGCGGTACGACGTTGAATTTGGGCGAGAACAGCTCGATGCCGTTGACCACGTGGTAGAGGCCCGGCATGGTGAAGTGCTCGTAGGACTCGTACTGACCGACAATATCGGGGCGGCCAACAATCTCCTGGTACGTGCTGCTAATAATACAGTTGGCCGCGTTCATGGCAATCAAATCGGCCGTAAACTGCAGCGAGAAGTGGTAGGAGTCCTCCATCTGCTGCCAGTAGAGGTTGCTAAACAGGTACTTGGACTTCTCCAGCGCGTGCGCGATGTTGAACTGCGTCACGTTCATACGACGCGCTAGCAAAAACGCCACCAAGTTGCCGTCGCTGTAGTTTCCCACGATCAGATCGGGCTTGCCCTGCAGCTCGGCATAGAGCTCCTTCTCGGCATCGATGGCGTAGGTCTCGAGGTAGGGCCAAATCTCAAAGCGCGAGATCCAGTCCTGGGTTACCTTGGGGTTGCGCTCGCGGAACGGAACGCGCAGGATCCAGGCGTTTTCGGTGCCGTGGACTTTCTCCAGGTGCTCGTTGCAGCGGGTGCCATCGCTGTTGGGAATCAGCCGGGTCAAAATGATGACCTTGGGCTCCACGCCCAGGCAGTCCAGCCCCGCCAGGTGGAGGTCTTGCTGCAGCTGCTGCTCCAAGCTGCGGGCTTGATCCAGCACATAGACCACTTGCCCGCCGGTATCGGGCCGGCCGAGGACGCCTTCTTGGGCGAACCAGCCATGGACCGAAACCAGCGCGATGCTAAACAGCATGGGGATGCGCGACAGGAAAGCCTCCAGCACGTTGGCATCAGGCGAGTCGATGAGCTCGTCCAGAATGCCCAAGGTTTCCTGGATGCGGCCGGCAGTGTTGCCCCAACCGGGCTCAAAGCCCATGGCTTGCAACTCAAAGCGGAAGTCCTCGTAGGGGCGCTCGGCGGGCAACCCGCTGACGTAGTCCAGCGCTTGCTTGACTCGATCCGATAGCTGCTTTTGGTTCTGGATGCGCCCGTTGATGAGCAGGGTTTGCCCGTCGTAGCTGTGGACGCTCAAAAAGGAGTAGAGCCCCTCCAACCACTGCTGCGGATGCTGGAACAGCTTGCTCGACAAAAAGCGATTGAGAAATTCCACCCCCTTGCCGATGTTTTTGGAGTCGCGAATGATGGGCGAGTAATCGTAGAAGGGCTGAAAGTCGATCTCAAAGACTTCCCCTTCTTCCGGGTGAAACTCATTCATGAAGCGATCACGGGTATCGAGCAGCTGCTCGGTATCCAGCGGCTCGACGGTCAGATCCTCCAGCAGGCGATAGTACTCTTGCCGGGCAATTTGGGGCCGGACAATCAAGCAGAGGCTTTCCTCTTCAAGGATGATCTCCTGGGTGTAGTGGATCAGCTGTCCCAGGCGCGAATCCCCTTGCCGGGCAAAACAGGGCTGGAACTGGGCAAAGGCATTGAGGATGTCATTGCGCAGCAGATACTGCTGCTCGCCCATCCGCAGCTCGTTGATGAACTCGCGCAGATCCGTTTTTTCCTCGGAGTTCAAAACGGCATGGATGAGATCGGACATGAGACTCCCCCCAAAAGGCAGCACCGGCAGCAGGCCAAGCAGGTAAAGGCTGGGACTGGGTTCCCAACTAGCTCGGGCGCGCGTTTCGCCGGCGCGGCTAACAGCCATACCGTAGCGAGCGAGCGCAATTGCTACCAACCTGCACTGCTGCTGGTTAGGTCGTATATTCGGCGTTGATGCGGACGTAGTCGTAGCTCAAGTCGCAGCCCCAGGCCACGCCCTGGCCGCTGCCTTCATCCAGCGAGAGGGTAATGGTAACCGTATCGCCATCCAGGTACGGCGCCGCCGCTGCTTGTTGCAGGTAAGCACTGGCGGCCTGGCGGTCGAAGGGGACGGGTTGGCCCCCATCCAACAGGAGGCGATCGCCGAGCGCAATCTGCAGCGCACTGGCATCGAAGGGAACGCCCGCCCGTCCGGCGGCAGCCGCAATTCGGCCCCAGTTGGGATCGCGGCCGAAGGTGGCCGCCTTGACCAGCGGCGAACTCACTACGGTCTTGGCGATCTGGCGGGCGGCGCGGTCGTTGGGCGCCCCCGAGACGCGGACCTCGATCAGGCAGGTGGCGCCTTCGCCATCACGGGCGATCGCGCGGGCCAGGGTTTGGCAGGCCGCGACGAGCATGGCTTCCAAACGCTCGGCCTTGGGCCCCGGCTCGACGATCGCGCCCGTGCGGGACTGCCCGTTGGCGAGCGCGAGCAGCGCGTCGTTGGTGCTGGTATCGCCATCGATCGAAACTTGGTTGAAGCTACGCTCGGCGGCGCGCGCCACCATCTGCTGCCAGAGCGAGCGCGACACGGCCGCATCGCAGCTAATAAAGGCCAGCATCGTTGCCATGTTGGGCGCGATCATCCCCGAGCCTTTGGCAATGCCGCCGATGCGCACGGGCCGCCCGTCCATCTCGGTCTCGAGTGCGACCGATTTGGTGGCGAGGTCGGAGGTGGCGATCGCGCGGGCCGCCGCCTCAGAGCCCTGGGGCGAGATTGCCGCTACGAGCTGGGGCATGCCGCGGCGCATGGGGGCCATGGGGATGCGCTCACCAATCAGGCCGGTCGAGGCAGGCAGCACGGCCTCGGGCGAGATGCCCAGCGCCTCGGCGGCCAGCCGCACGCTCTCGCGCGCATCCTGCCGGCCTCCTTCGCCCGTCGCGGCGTTGGCCTGACCGGCGTTGCAGAGGATGGCGCGCGCCAGGCCGCGATCTTGCAAGCGTTGGTGGCAGTCGTCCACGCAAGCTGCTCGGACCTGGGAAGCCGTCAGGACGCCAGCGGCGATCGCCTCCGTCTCGGACAGGATTAGGGCCAGATCGGGCTGCCCTGACGCTTTAAACCCAGCGGCGATGCCGGCTGCTTGAAAGCCTTGGGGGGCCGTTACGCCGCCCTCGATTGCCTGCCAATCGGCCATCGCTGTTCCTCCCAGCGCTAGGGGACTGATGGCGTTAAGCTAGTCTGCAGCCGTTGGATGCGTCAAAAGCGCCCCCTAGGCTGTCGCTCGCTTGAGGCTCATTACCGTGCCGGGAACGCGTCGTTGGTTGGTGCCGCTGTTGGCTGGAATCGGGCTCTGGAGCGCCGCGCTGCCGGCTAGCGGTCAAGCACTGCTGCCGCACGCGGCCGAGTTTGAGCCCCAAAAACTGCGCCAGCAAGGGCTGGCCCTGGCGCAGCAGGCCGTGCGGTTGGTGCAACGCGATCACGTCGATCTGGCCCGATCACGGGCGGAGCTGGCAACAGAGCTGGCCCCCGATCGCTTCCAGCCCTGGTTCGTGCTGGGGCGCCTGCAGTTGGCCGATGGCAACCCAGCGGCCAGCGTCGAATCGCTACAAAAGGCGCGCGAGCTAGCGCCCCAAAAAGCCAACGTGCTGTTTGCTCTGGGCTCGGCCCAGTTCCAGCAGGAGAACTACCAAGCGGCCATCGCCGCGCTCCAGCAGGGGTTGGAGCAGCAACCGGAGTCGCCAGAGGCCTTATTCGATCTGGGCAACGCCCAACTGGAGTTGGGCCGCTACGAGCAGGCCATCGCTACCTACGAGCGTGCTCTCGAGTTCAAGGCCGAGTTTTGGCCCGCCATTAACAACATCGGCCTGGCCGAGTACGAGCGCGGCAACCGCCAGGCCGCGATCGCGCGCTGGCAGGCAGCGCTCGATATCGATGCCAACCAGGCCGAGCCGCAACTGGCCATCGCGGTGGCCCGCTACCAGCAGGACCAGCAGGACAAGGCGCTGACCCTGGCGCAGCAAGCGCTGCAGCGCGATGCGCGCTATGCCGATCCGGCCTATTTGCAAAAGAACTTGTGGGGCCAGCGCCTGCTCGCCCACACCCGAGCGCTGTTTGCCGAGCCGCAGCTGCAAGCCCTGCGCGGGCGCCTGCAATCGCCGGAGGCGAGCTCCAGCGGCCAGTCCTAAAACGCTGGCAATTGCCAGGCTGCCAGGCGAGCGCTTAGGCTCGATCGCGTTGCTGGCGGCTGGTTAGGAGAGCGCATGGCACAACAACCCGATTGGGGCAACGGCAGCCAAGTCGTTCCCACCGGACTCTCCCGCGAGATGGAGCAGTCCTATTTGGCCTACGCCATGAGCGTCATTGTGGGGCGAGCCCTGCCCGATGCGCGGGATGGGCTCAAACCCGTCCACCGGCGCATTCTCTACGCCATGCACGAGCTGGGCCTGACCCCTGATCGGCCCTTTCGCAAGTGCGCTCGCGTGGTGGGCGATGTCCTAGGAAAGTACCACCCGCACGGGGACCAAGCCGTCTACGACGCCTTGGTGCGGATGGTGCAAGACTTTGCCAGCCGCTACCCGCTGCTGGCGGGGCACGGCAATTTCGGTTCGGTGGATGACGATCCGCCCGCCGCCATGCGCTACACCGAGACGCGCCTGGCCCCGCTGGGACAGCAGGCGTTGCTGGATGAGGTGAGCGAGGCCACGGTTGATTTTGTCGCCAACTTCGACAATTCCCAGCAGGAACCGCTGGTCCTACCGGCGCGGCTCCCTACCATGCTGCTCAATGGCTGCGCCGGGATTGCGGTGGGCATGGCCACCAACGTGCCGCCGCACAACCTGGGCGAGTTGGTGGATGGGCTGATCGCGCTCATCGATCACCCCCGGCTGCCCGACGAGCGGCTGTGGTCCCTCATTCCGGGGCCCGACTTCCCCAGCGGCGGCGAGATCGTCAACCCTGCCGGGGCCATCGAAGCCTACCGCAGCGGGCGCGGCACCATTACCGTGCGCGGCATCGCCCACTTCGAGCGCATCCGCCCCAGCCAAAAGCGCCGCCAGACTCGGACGGCCATCGTCGTCACGGAGCTGCCGTTTCAGATCAATAAAGCCCAGTGGATCGCCAAGGTGGCCGATTTGGTCAACCGCGGCCGCCTGGAGGGGATCGCCGATCTGCGCGACGAGAGCGATCGCGACGGGATGCGCATTGCCATCGAGCTCAAGCGCGATGCCGATCCCGAAACCGTACTGGCCGAGCTCTACCGCCAGACGCCGCTACAGGCCAATTTTGGCGCCCTGTTTTTGGCCCTGGCCGACGGCCAGCCCATGCAACTATCGCTGCGCCAGCTGCTGGAGCGCTTCCTGCAGTTCCGCGAGCAGACGCTGACGCGGCAGTACCGCCACGAGCTCGAGACGGCGCAGCAGCGCTACCACATCACCGCAGGCTTGCTAACCGCGCTGGAGCAGCTCGATCGCGTCGTGACCGCTTTGCGCGATGCCCCCGACGGCACCACAGCCAGCGCCACCTTGCAGCAAGACCTCGAGCTGAGCGAGGCCCAAGCGGATGCCATCCTGGCCATGCCGCTGCGCCGCCTGACTGGGCTGGAGCGGCAAAAGCTCCAGGCCGAGGCCGACGAGCTGCAGGAACGCATCCAGCGGCTGGAGCGTTTGCTAGCCGACCGCCGCGAGTTGCTCAAAGCCCTCAAGCAGGAGCTGCGCGCCCTCAAGCGCCACTTTGGCGATGCTCGCCGCACGCGCATCGCCAGTGCCGAGGCGGCACCGGCGCTCGAGCTGAGCGCACCGGAACCCGCCCAGGCAGCAGGTAACGCGGAGCCGGATGCCGATGCCATCGTGACGGTCACCTATCGCGGGCGCGCGAGCTGGTCCCCAGCCAGTGCGCCGTCGCCCGCGTTTGAGGACGACGTTGCCATCCTGCGCCAGCGCCTGGGCGAGTGCCGTTCCCTACTTGCCATTGCCGATGACGGTAAAGCCTACGGGCTCGATGTCCGCCAGCTCAGGCAGCAAGGGCAGTCCTGGCTCGAGCAGGTGCCCGAGACCGCCGACGCGCAGGCGCTCGTGCTGCCGCTACTGGATCCCGAGCCGTCGCAAGCGCCGGCGAGCGATTTGGTCTTGCTCACCCAGCAGGGGCGGATCAAACGCCTTGCCCTCACTACAATCGCCGGCGCGAGCCGCCAAGGAAAGGGCGCGATCACGCTCAAATCCGGCGACCGGCTGCAGCATGCCTGCCTGGCCCAAACGGGCCTAGAGTTGGCCGTTGCCACCACCGGCGGGCGCCTGCTGCGCTTGGTCGTGGGCGAGCGGCAACTGCCGGCCATGGGCCGGCTGGCGCAGGGGCATGCCGTCACGCGACTGCGTGCGGGGGAGGGCTTGGCCGGTTGCTGCGCCTTTGGCGCTGGGGCCGACCTGTTGCTGGTCTCCCGGCAGGGCTATGCCAAGCGCCTGCCCGCCACCACCGCCCGCCTCACCGAGCGCGGCAGCATGGGCACGCCCGCGTTTCAGTTCGCCAGCGATGGGGATGCGCTGGCCGGCATGGCGCTGGCCCCGGCGCGCGTGGCGCTGCCTACCGATCACGGGCGCTGGCGGCAGCTGGATAGCAACAAACTTCCCTACAGCGGCAAGGACGGGGCCGGCGAGCGCGCCGTTCGCCTGCGCGCTGGGGAAGCGATCGCGGCGGTGGTCCCCACTGCCCCCAAGTGAGCGGGTCGCCCGGGGCGGGAGGCTAGAATGAGACCGAGCCGCGTTGCTGCAAAAGAGCCCATGACTGCCACTGCGACCGAAACTGCCGTTCAAACGCAGTACGAAGCCATCATCGGCCTGGAGACGCACTGCCAGCTCAACACCGAGACCAAGATCTTTAGCCCCTGCTCCACCGAGTTTGGTGCCCCGCCCAACACCAACATCTCGCCCATTTGCCTGGGCTACCCGGGCGTGCTGCCGGTGCTCAACGAGAAAGTGCTGGCGTCCGCCGTCAAGGCGGGGCTCGCGCTCAACTGCCAGATCGCGCCCGAGAGCAAATTCGATCGCAAGCAGTACTTCTATCCCGATCTGCCCAAAAACTACCAAATCTCGCAGTACGACCAGCCCATTGCCTACGACGGCTGGCTGCCCATCGAGCTGGCCGAGACCGCCGATAGCGACCCCCAGCGCAAAACCATCGGCATCAAGCGCCTGCACATGGAAGAAGATGCCGGCAAGCTCAACCACGTGGGCAGCGGCGATCGCCTCTCGGGGGCCAGCCACTCGCTGGTGGACTACAACCGCGCGGGCGTCCCGCTGCTGGAGATCGTTTCCCAGCCCGATCTGCGCACGGGCCAGGAAGCGGCCGAGTACGCCAAGGAGCTGCGCCGCATCCTGCGCTATCTGGGCGTGAGCAACGGCAACATGCAGGAAGGGTCGCTGCGCTGCGATGTCAACGTCTCGGTGCGACCGGTGGGCAGCGCCGGCTACGGTACCAAGGTCGAGATCAAAAACATGAACTCGTTCAACGCCATCCAGCGCGCGATTGACTACGAAATCGAGCGGCAGAGCCAGGCCCTGGCGCAAGGCCAGGCGCTGGAGCAAGAAACCCGGCTGTGGGAAGAGGGCAGCCAGCGCACGGTGGGGATGCGCTCCAAGGAAGCCTCCAGCGACTACCGCTACTTCCCCGATCCCGACATTCCGGCCATTGAGGTCTCGCCAGCGCAGCAGCAGCAGTGGCAGTCGGAGCTGCCAGAGCTACCGGCGCAAAAGCGCCAGCGCTACCAAGCCGAGTTCGGCCTCTCGGCCTACGATGCGCGCGTGCTCACCGGCGAGCGGCCCATGGCCGAGTACTTCGAGGCCACCGTGGCGGCCGGTGCCGATGCCAAGCAAGCTGCCAACTGGATCGCCAGCGATATTGCTGGCTACCTCAACAGCAACAAGCTCACCATCCGCAATCTGCCCCTGCAACCGCAGCAGTTGGCCGAGCTCATCGGCGCGATCGCTGATGGCACCATCAGCAGCAAGATTGCCAAAGAGGTCTTGCCGGAGCTGCTCGAGCAGGGCGGCTCGCCCCGCGAGCTGGTGGAGCAAAAGGGCCTCATTCAAATCTCGGATGCCAGCGAGCTTGAGCCCATCATCGACCGCGTGCTGGCCGACAACCCTGACAAGGTCGAGCAGTACCGCAACGGCAAGACCAAGCTGCAGGGCTTTTTCGTCGGCCAGGTGATGAAGCAAACGGGCGGCCGCGCCGACCCTAAGCTGACCAACCAACTGCTGGGGCAAAAGCTCGAGGCCTCGGGCTAGGTCGCTCGCTCTGGTCTCACGACAACTCGGGATAGGGGGCACGCCCCATCCCGAATAATTAGCCCACTTTGGGAGAGGCCTAAGCCAACAGCTCAGCAGCACGGGTTGCGATGCGCTCGGGGGTGAGGCCATTGAGGGCCATGAGCTCGCCCGGACTGGCCGC
>PXQH01000017.1 GCA_003022125.1 Cyanobacteria bacterium QS_8_64_29
GCTCGCTGAGGGTAAAGGTTCCGGGGAGCTGGTACAAGCTAGTTCTAGGGCCTCCCAATGAAGCGAGAATCCCCTTCCTTTAGGAAGGGGAGTGTCAAGATGGCGGGCCAGTCGGCCTGGGTGGCCTCGCGGATGGTTGCCATGGGCGTCGGCTATGCTGAGAGTCGGTGCCTGGGCCAGGAACTCATGAGCGAGCGAGCGAGCCGCATTGCCATTATCGGTGGGGGGTTTGGCGGGCTGTATGCGGCACTGCAGTTGAGCCAACTGCCTTGGGATACGGTGGCGCCACCCGAGCTCGTGTTGATTGACTGCCGCGATCGCTTTTTGTTTGCGCCGCTGCTATACGAGCTCGTCACGGGCGAGCTGCAGGCTTGGGAGATTGCGCCCCCGTTTGAAGAAATTTTGGCGGGAACCGGCATCCGCTTCATCCAGGCGCGCGCCACCGGGATCGATACCGGCAGCAAGCAGATCCAGCTCGCCGATCGCGCCCCTTTATCCTACGACACGCTCATCCTGGGGGTGGGCGGCGAAACGCCCATGGAAGCGGTCCCGGGCGCGGCCGAGCACGCCATCCCGTTTCGGCGCTTGGCCGATGCCCAGCGCCTGCAGCAGCAGCTGCGCGCGCTGGAGCACTCGGAGCGCGATCGCATCCGCGTTGCCGTGATGGGCGGCGGCTACAGCGGCGTCGAGCTGGCCTGCAAGGTCGCCGATCGCCTGGGCGAGCGCGGCCGGCTGCGCCTGATCGAGCGCGGCGGCGCCATCTTGAAGCGCTCGGCCCCGTTTAACCGCGAAGCTGCCCAGCGCGCGCTCGAGGCCAAGCAAATCTGGATCGATCGCGAGACGACAGTGGCCTCGGTGGGCGCCGACAGCATCGAGCTGGTTTACAAAGGCCAAACTGATACCCTTCCAGTGGAGCTCGTTTTGTGGACGATCGGGCTGAGCGCGTCCTCGCTGCTTGCGGAGCTGCCGTTCCCCCAAAACGAGCGCGGCCAGCTCCAGGTCGCGCCGACGTTGCAGGCGGCCGAGGGGAGCGCGGTGTTTGTCGTAGGCGATGCCATCGAGTGCCGGGATGCTGAGGGCGCGCAAGTGCCGCCCACGGCGCAAGCTGCCTACCAGCAAGCCGATTACTGTGCCTGGAACGTCTGGGCCTCGCTCACGGGCCGACCGCTACTGCCCTTTCGCTACCAGCACCTGGGCGAGATGATGGCCCTAGGCACTGACAATGCCACGCTCACCAGCGGTCGCTTGCAGTTGGAGGGACTGGGGGCCTATACGGCGCGGCGCCTGGCGTATCTGGCCCGCATGCCCACCCTCAATCACAAGCTGACCGTAGGGGGCAACTGGATCGCCCGCCCGCTATTGGCGGCCCTGGCGCGCTAGCCGCATGGCACCGCCGCAGCTGATCCTGCTAGATGCCGTCGGTACGCTGTTCGGGCCGCGCGCCAGCATTGGCGAACTCTACCGCCAGCAGGCAGCGCACCACGGGGTGAGGGTGGCAGCCGAGCCCCTACAAGCGGCTTTCGCGCGGGCGTTTGCAGCGGCCCCACCGTTGGCGTTTCCGCACGCGCCTCCTGAGGCGATCGCGCCGCACGAGTACCGCTGGTGGCGCGCGGTCACCAGCTCGGCGTTCGCCCAGGTGGGAGCGCGCGAGGCATTCGCTGACTTCGAGGCGTTTTTCAGCCAGCTCTACGCCTTCTTTGGGCGGGCCGAGCCCTGGTATTGCTACCCAGAGGTCCGGCCGGCGCTCGAGCGCTGGCGGCAGCGTGGCATTGCCTTGGGCGTGGTCTCCAACTTCGACTCGCGCCTGCACGCCGTGCTAGCGGCCCTGGGGATGGATGCACTGTTCGATAGCGTCACTGTTTCCTCGCGAGTGGGGGCTGCCAAGCCCAATGCCCGCATCTTTTGGGCGGCGCTGCACTGGCACGGCGTCCCCGCCAGCAGGGCTTGGCACGTTGGCGACAGCCTTGAGGCTGACTATCGCGGCGCGCAAGCCTGCGGCCTGCGCGCCTTTTGGCTGCAGCGATCGCGCTAGCGCTCCGCGCGCGAGCCTTTTCGGCGCTGGTTGCGCACCGAGAGTGCAGCCGCATCGATGGGATAGCCCACCGTGGGAACGATTTGGTACTGGCGCTCTTCCTCCAGCCGCTCGAGCTCGGCGAAATCCACCCAGTGAATGCAATCGACCGGGCAGGTGTCGATGGCTTCCTGAATCGTCTCTTGCGGGTCGCCATCCTGGCGGATGGCGCGCGAGCGACCGTGCTCGGGCTCAATGTAGAAAGTGTTGGGCGCCACGTGGGCGCAGTGCTTGCAGCCGATGCAGGTAACCTCATCAACGTAGACGCCCTGCTGCCGCAGCTCGCCCCCTAGCTCCGGCTCCGATCCCGAGCGATCCGGTGCGTCGCGGAAAGCGCCGCCCAGTTCTGGTTCCTGTCCCGAGCGTTGCGGGGCTTGCTCTGCCATTAGCCGCTCCAGCGCTGCACGACAACGCGGATCGAGCCATCTTCGTTCTGCTGCCGCTCGGCTAGGTCAAAGCCTTGCTGGGCCACCGTGTCGAGGATGGTGCGGTAGGCGTAGCCCTGGTTGACGCGCTCTAAAAAGCCGTTAACCGACCACGGCTGCTGCCAGTACTGCAGGTCAGCGACCAATTCGTAGACTTGGCCGTTCCAGCAAAAGCCCACATCGCAGCCGTTGTTCTGCTCGATGACGACCTCCGCCTCGCGCTCGGGGGCTTGGTAGCCCCTGACGGTTTGCGGACCGGGCTTCCAGTCGATGCCGAGGTCGCTAAGGGCCCCTTTGAGGGCATCGAGGTCGCGAATTTGGGTTTTGACGGTGCTGAAATGTGACATGCGTTCCCACCAACAACCTACAGGGACCTGGCTTGCCAGCGCGGCGTCGTTACCAGTCGCTAAAGCGGACGGGATTGGTGTCGGCCTCGGTCGTCCTGGCCGATTGCGTTGCGGGTTGGGCGTAGTAGTCCGAGGTGGGCTCGAACGAGACGACCTCTCCGAGCTTCACCTCGATAGCCGCCGTCACGTCGCTGCAGGAGGCCCCCACCACGCCGGTTACCTTTTCTTCGACTCGCCCATCCGGATGGATGACAAACTCCAGGGTTTCCATGCTCATGGTTGCTGCTGCCCGATCCGGCCAGCTAACCGAGTTGACGGAAGTTCGCATCAAATCTTAACAGATACCGGGGCACCGGTTTGAAGCAATATGAAGCTAGCTTAATGGGCCTCGATTGCTGTTTGGGCTCAGGGCCAACGCCCCACCACCATTGCAGGCTAAAATCAGGCTCGGACGGTGGCACCTCAGGCAAGCGATGAGCATGCGTTCCCCTGCAGCACAAAAGCCTCTAAACGTTGGCATCTTGGGCTTTGGCGGGCTCGGTCAAGCGGCCGCGCGCGCGCTGATTCCCAAGCAAGAGCTGCGCTGGGTGGCAGCAGCCGATCGCAAGGGCTATGCCTACGATCCCGGCGGCTTGGATGCAGAGGCCTGCATTGCTGCTGCCCAATCCGGCCGCTCGGTGGGAACGACCCAAGGCAGCGGCACGCTCAGCAATGACGGCTTTCAAGACTTGCTCGAGCGGGCCCCCATCGATGGCTATTTCCTAGCCCTGCCCAACCTGCCCAATACCTTCATGGCCTCGGTCGCGCGGCAGTTCATCCAAGCGGGCTGGCAGGGGGTCTTGGTCGATGCCCTCAAACGCACCAGTGCCGTCGAGTCCATGCTGGCGCTCCAGGACGAGCTGCAAGCGGCCGGCATTACCTATCTCTGCGGTTGCGGTGCCACGCCAGGCCTGCTGACAGCGGCTGCCAGCGTTGCGGCGCAAAGCTTCAGCCAGATCGAGCGCGTCGACATCACCTTTGGCGTTGGCATTGCCAACTGGGCGGCCTATCGGGCCACCATCCGCGAAGACATCGCGCACTTGCCGGGCCACGACACCGAGCGCGCCCAAGCCATGAGCAAGGCCGACATTGAGGCGCTACTGGCCGAAACCGGCGGGCTGCTGCACCTCGAGAACATGGAGCATGCCGACGACATCATGCTCGAGCGCGCCGGCATTTGCCCGCGCGATCACGTCTCGGTGGGTGGGGTCGTCGATACGCGCAACCCGCAAAAGCCGCTCAGCACGAACGTGCGCGTCACCGGGCAGACCTTTGAGGGGCAAACGGCAACGCACACCTTTACCCTGGGCGACGAAACCAGCATGGCTGCCAACGTCTGCGGGCCGGCTTGGGGCTACCTTAAAGCGGGCGCTGCGCTCCATCAGCGCGGGGCCTACGGCGTGCATTCGGCAGTCGAGGTCATGCCGCAGTTCGTGCGCTAGGACGCCTAGGGACCGCCATGGCCTCGGCCGATGCTTTTGCCAGCGAGCTGCGTGCCGCTCAGGAGCGCCTGTCGGCGCTGCTGGCTGCGTTCTCGCGCGTGCGCGTGTTGGTGGTGGGGGATTTAACCCTAGACGAGTTCGTTACCGGCCAGGTGGATCGGCTCTCGCGCGAGGCGCCGGTGCTAATCCTCAACCACGAGCGCACGGAGCAAATCCCGGGCGGCGGGGCCAACGCCACCTACAATCTGGCGCAGCTCGGGGGCCAGGTGGCGGCCGTCGGGTTAGTGGGCGCCGACTCGCAAGGCCAGGCCTTGCGGCAGTTGCTGGCGGCGGCTGGGGTGGATACCTCAGGCATCCTCGAAGCCCGCGATCGCCCCACCGTGACCAAAACCCGCATCGCCGGCCACGCCCGCCAATCGGTCACCCAGCAAATTGTCCGGCTTGATCGCACCGCCCACCACTGGCCCCAACCGGAGGTGGAGGCCCAGATTGTCGCCGGCATCCAGCACCAGCGCGATGCGGTTGATGCGGTGGTGTGCTCCGATTACGGCGAAGGCGTCCTGAGCGATAGTGCGATCATGGCGGCTTTGGCGCACGAGCGCACAGTGGTCGATGCGCAGTCGCGGCTCGCGCGCTATGCCGGGGCCACGCTGTTTACCCCCAACCTGCCCGAGGCCGAGCGTGCCGCCGGCCACGCCATTGCCGATGCGGGCGACCTCGAGCGCGCCGGGCAGGCGCTATTGCAGCTGACGCAGGCCCAGGGGTTGCTAATTACCCGCGGCGAGAGCGGCATGAGCGCCTTTGAGCGCTCGGGTGCTGCTTGGCACTTGCCCGCGCTCAACCGCGCCGATGTCTTTGATGTCACCGGCGCTGGCGATACGGTCGTGGCAGCCCTGACGCTGGCTCTATCGGCAGGGGCCTCCCTTTGGGAAGCCGCCGTTCTGGGGAATTTGGCAGCCAGCGTCGTGGTGCGCAAATTCGGGACGGCAACCGCAACAGTGGCCGAGATGCAAGCGGCACTGGCGCACTATTTGGATGGAGACGGCCGCTAGGGCCCCTATTGCGAAGCCAGGGTGCGCTTGCGCAGCGATTCGGCTCGGCGGCGAGCCGTTTTGTTGTTGGGGTCGTACTGTAGGTTTTGCTCGTAGGCTTCGAGGGCCTGACTGTCGAGCTGCTTGCGCTCGTAGGCGTGTGCCAAGTTGTTGCGGGCGATGGCGTACTCGGGGTAGCGCTCCAAGGCTTCCTTGTACTGGCGGATAGCGAGGTCGTATTGCTCCTGGGCAAAGTAGGTAAACCCTAGGCCGTTGTAGATCAGAGCAACGTTTTCGGGGGCGACCTCGCTCTCGCTGTTTTGGATCCCCTTGAGGGCCCGCTGGAACACTTTAGCCGCCTGCACGTAGAGCTTTTTGCTGATGTAGATGCTGCCCAGCTCGTAGTACTCGTGCGGCTCGCCCTGTTGCTGGGTGAGCTTGTTTTGCAGCTGCGAGAGCCGGCTCTCGGTGCGGCGCCGCTTGAGCACCTCGCGCCCGATTGCCCAGGCAGCCACCCCCAGCAAAACCAGCAGGACGATCAGATAAAGGGCCGGCAGGGCATCGCTCATAACCCCTCTACAGGCACTGCGTTCTCCATTATCCGCGATCAGGCTGGGACTGGGGAAGCCCCCACTGGCGCACTGTTTGCTGCAGCCAGCCCGAGCGGCGCCAATCGGCAATGGCCGCATTGACTTGCTGGCGCAAACCGGCATGCTGGGCCCCTTTGGGCAGCACGATCCCGATCGGTTCGGTGGACAGGCACCCCGGCAGCTGCCGGTAGGCCGGATGCCGATCCACCCAACCACTCAGAATGCTGCGATCGCCAGCGAGTGCAGCGGCCTTGTCGGCTTCCAGCGCTTCCAGGCCAGCTCGATAAGAATCGACAGCCACCAACTGCACCTGCGGTAGGGCATAGCGCACGGCGGCAATGGCGCTTGAGCCCTGCAAGAGCGCAATCTTGCGCCCCGCCAGATCGGCCCGCTCGCGCACATCGGGCTCGGCCGCGACCAGGGCAGTACCGTCGAGATAGTAGGGGCGGCTAAAGCTCACCAGGCGCGAGCGCGCCGCTGTAACCGTAACGTGCGCGATCGCCAGGTCCGCCTGCCCCGACAGCACCGCTTGCAAGCGCTGCCGGTTGGCGACTGGTAGCAACTCGAGCGCTTGCGGACTGCCCCGCAGCCGTTGGGCCAGGCGCCGGGCCAGATCGACTTGCAAGCCGCGCAGCTGGCCGTCCTCGCCCCGAAAGCCCAGCGGCGGCACCCCGGACTGAACGGCGACCGCGAGCCGATCATCTTCCTCGGGAGCGTCCGACGGCGCAGCAACCGCTGCGCTTGGCAGGGCGGCCAGCGCCGCGATCGCGGCCAGCCCCCCTCGGAGCCACCGCCGGGCATGGAACTGCAGGCGCATCGCGCGCATTCGGGGGCACCGCCATGGCTTGCTGTCGGTAGCCTCCGCCGGCGCTACTGCGAGCTCGCTTGGGCGCGCTCGACCACTTGCGAAAAGGCCTGGGGGTCCAGAACGGCCAGGCGCGCCAGCATTTTGCGATCGAGCTGGATGTTGGCCTTGCGCAGCTTGCCGGTTAGCTGGCTGTAGGTCGTGCTGTTTTGGCGGGCTGCAGCATTGATGCGCGCGATCCACAGGCTGCGAAAGTCGCGCTTGCGCCGGCGGCGATCGCGGTACGCATAGCGCAGCGCCTTAATGACCTGCTGGTTGGCCGGACGAAACAGCCGCGAGTGCGCCAGGCGAAAGCCTTTGGCCCGCTTGAGAACCTTTTTGTGGCGCTTGCGGGCCACGTTGCCGCGTTTGACCCTTGTCATAGCTCTTCCTCAAATGCTGCGTTGCCGGGCTGCCCCATTACTAGAGATAGGGCAGCAGCCGATGGACGTTGTCGCGATCGCGCTTCTTGACGAACGTTAGCTTGGCCAGCCGGCGCTTGCGCCCGACCGCTTTGTGCTGCAGCAAGTGGTTGCGATTGGACTGGCGGCGGCGGATTTTGCCCTTTCCAGTCTTGCGGAAGCGCTTGGCGGCTGACTTGCAAGTCTTTTGCTTGGGCATGGCCAACTCGGACTCGACGCAAACACCCATCCTAATGCGAAGCAGCCGGCAAACGCAAAAGCAGCAGCGCGCATCCCCCATGCCGGTTGGTCCGGCCGCGCCGCGGGCCGTTGCGCCGGTTCCGCTCAGGTCGGGCACACCTGAGGGGGCGCTAGCTCGCAAACCTCGCGAACGCTCAAATCGAAATTGAGCTGGTGGAGCACGTTAAGGGCGTTTTCGGCCGCGTAGCCCACCCCCAGGGGCGAGCGCGCATCCAGCTGCCCCAGAACGCGCTCGAGCTGGCTTTTGACATTAAGCGGCGTGCCCAGGGCTTGCAGGAGCTGCTCGCTCACGGGCGCCAAGAGCGCGTTGAGCTGCTGCTGGCGGATGGCAGCGGGCGCATCGGGAACGATCAGGGCATAGCGGTGCAGTAGGGCTGCCTCCCCGCAGGCGATTTCGTGCACGGCCTGCTCGATGAGGCGGTCCGTGACGTAATCCCGCAACAGGGGCTGTAGCGTCAAGCAGCCCGGCTCGCCAGTGGGGGCGGCCTCGGCGGCAACGTGCCGGATCCAGCACCGCCGCTCGAGCGACTCCATCCCCTCCAGCAGCCGTGCGAATCGCAGGTTCGACAGGATCTCGCCCTGCAGCTCGGTTAGGGCCACTGGCGCTCGGTTGATGGCCAACCAGTAGGCCAGTTCTTGCTCCAGCCGCGATAGCCGCTCGAAGTGCTGATCGAGCAGCGCTTTGATGTCACCAAAAATGAGGGTGCCCTCGGCCAAAAAGGCCGATAGGTCCCCCTCAAAAACGTCCCGCACCGTCGTTGCCGCCAGTTTGAGCGCGAGCGGGTTGCCGCCGCAACGCTGCACCAGCGTCGTCCACTCGGTTTGGGTGCCTCGCAGGCGGCCTTTATCCTGCACCACGGCTTGGGCTGGGGTGGGTGCCAAGCCGCCCAGCAGCAGCGACCGTACGGGCAGCGCTTCGCCCTCTAGGGCAGCAATCTCTTTGGGTTTCTCCCGGCTGGCGAGCAACAAGCAGCTTTGATGGCTCGATTCCGCAAGCTGCTGGAGCAAATCGGCGTAGCGCTCGCAGCCGCTGGCGTAATGGCCAGCCGGGCAGCCGGGTGCTGCCGCCGATCGCGCTGCCAGGATAGCTTCCGCACCATCCAAAACGAGCAGGCAGCGCTGCTGCTGCAAAAGCGCCAGCAATCGGGCGAGTTGTTGCGCGCCCTCGCTGGGGAGCCGCCGCCGATCACCGAGCTGGGCGCACAAATCCGCCAGCAGCATTTCCACGCTCGGCTGGCCGGCCAGCGATCGCCACGCCACCCGATCAAAGGCGGCGCTCGCTGTCTCGAGCCACTTGGCCGCCAGGGCCGTTTTGCCCGTACCGCCCAGCCCCAGCAGAGCAACGGCGCGGCAGCGCTCGGTGAGGATCCAGCGATCGAGCGCTGCCAGCTCGGTTTCCCGCCCGTAAAAGGCCGGGACATCGGCCGCCGCCCACTGAGCGCGATCACGCCTGCCCCAAGCGGTTTGCCCCGAGCGGGCTTGCCAGCGCCTCAAGGCAGCCTGAAAGTTACTTTTGGTAACGCGCTCGCCCAGCGCTTCCGAGAGCTGGCGCCAAAGCTGAAATGCAACGTACTTAACGTAGCTAGGCGCGTAGCCTAGCTGGGCAGCCATTTCGGGATAGCTGCGTTGCTCCCAGGCTTGGCGTACGATGCTCTCTTGCAAGTCATTCAAACGCTCCTGGGCCAGCAACGCCTCCACCGCCGCCACCGCTTCATCGACAGACATGGGCTTAAATGCGGCATTTTAAAAAAGTTATTTTGCTTCAATCGTATAACCGGCCCGAGCGTGCGAACCGCAGTTGGGAAGTTGGGCTTTACAAAACTTGCTATTAGCACCGGCGCTCCTACTAACCTTGGCCCACGCCGATGCCCAAAACGGTAGCAGCAGAACGCTCCATTTGAGGGAATAGCCTGGATCGCGCCGCCAAAACTAACTGCAACTCATAACGTTTAATAACGCCAACTAACGACCGAGGAAAGGCTGGATTCTTTTACTTTTATAAACAGAAGCCTCCAGGCTCAATCAGCCTGGCGTCGGGCTTCGTGCAGTTATTATCCATGGGATCCCTATGACAGTACTGGAGAGACGCGAAAGCGGCAATCTCTGGGAGCAGTTCTGTAACTGGATCACCAGCACCGAAAATCGCCTCTACATTGGGTGGTTTGGGGTGTTGATGGTCCCCACGCTGCTCACCGCCACCACCTGCTTTATCATCGCCTTCATCGCCGCCCCGCCGGTGGATATGGACGGCATCCGCGAGCCCATTTCCGGCTCGCTCATGGATGGCAACAACATCATCTCGGGTGCGGTCGTGCCCAGCTCGAACGCAGTTGGCTTGCACTTCTACCCGCTGTGGGAAGCTGCCAATATTGAGGAGTGGCTCTACAACGGCGGGCCCTACCAGCTCATCATCTTCCACTTTCTGATTGGCATTTTCTGCTGGTTGGGCCGGCAGTGGGAGCTCTCCTACCGCCTGGGCATGCGGCCCTGGATTTGCGTGGCCTACAGTGCCCCCGTTTCGGCTGCTGTGGCTGTGTTCCTGATTTATCCCATCGGCCAAGGCAGCTTCAGTGAAGGCATGGGCCTGGGCATCAGCGCCACGTTCAACTTCATGTTCATCTTCCAGGCCGAGCACAACCTGCTGATGCACCCGTTCCACATGCTGGGGGTTGCCGGGGTATTCGGCGGCGCGCTGTTCAGCGCCATGCACGGCAGCCTGGTGACCTCGTCGCTGGTGCGC
>PXQH01000018.1 GCA_003022125.1 Cyanobacteria bacterium QS_8_64_29
TTTGAGCAGCGGATGCACGCTTACCAAAGAACATGACTCCCATATTGAAGGGGTTTTGGAGATCGCAATCTAGTGCACAAGCCACGAGAATTGGTATAAGGCGGTCGTTCAAGTTGACCCGGCTGGAATGTCCCAGCATTGCGCGAATTGCTTGAACCGCGTCCCGAAGGCGTTATCGGATAGGTGGCATCATTCCCCCTGTGGTGCGTCGATGCCGCGAGATGTCAACTCAGCGATACTGATCCGCAAAGTGGGGTTGGGCGTCGCCTCACTCAAAAACGCGAAGCCTTCTCGTTCGAGAAGGTGGAGAAGCCAGCAGCGTACCGCTTATACCAATTTGAGTAGCGGATGCACGCTCACCAAAGAACAAGACTCCCATATTGAGGGAGTTTCGGGGATCGCTATCTAGTGCATAAACTACGAGTATTGGTATTAGCGGTCGCTGCCTGGAGTACGTCACCGCCGCACTTTCGTCCGGATCAAATAAATCAGCATGGGACCGCCAATGAGCGGCGTTACCAAGCCTACCGGCAGCTCTTGCTCGGGAAAGGCCACGCGCGTGCTGGCATCGGCCACAAGCAGCAGAATGGCGCCAAACAGGCCCGCGTAGGGCAAAAGCCAGCGGTAATCTACCCCCGCAATCGCGCGCACGATGTGGGGCACCACTAGGCCCACAAATCCAATCTGACCCGCCAGGGCCACGCTGCTACCGGCCAGCAGCATGACGCTCGCAGCTGCTGCCAGTTTAATGCCGGCCGTACGCTGTCCCAACCCTTGGGCCACCTCCTCGCCCAGGCTCAGGGCTGTAATGTGGCGTCCCAATACCAGCGCAACCCCCAGGCCAACGGCCAGATAGGGCAGGGCTTGCTCGACCAGCGCCAAATCTCGCCCGGCAAGCGAACCGGCCATCCAAAACCGGATGGTATCCAGCGTCTGTTGGCTGACAATGAGCAGGCCGCTGGTCACCGAGCCCAAAAAGGCAGCCAGCACGGCCCCAGCTAGGGTGAGGTTGAGAGGTGTCAGCCCGCCGGGGGCCATCGAGCCCAGCAAATAGACGCTAACCGCCGTTAGGCCAGCGCCGGCAAAGGCAAACACGGCGTAGGCCTGCAGCGAACTAATGCCCAAGGCAAAGGTAGCCACTACCACGGCAAACGCCGCGCCGGCGTTGACGCCCAGAATGCCGGGCGAGGCCAGCGGATTGCGCGTAATGCCCTGCATGATGGCCCCCGCGATCGCCAAAGCGCTGCCTACCAAGATGGCGGTTAGCGATCGCGGCAGCCGCACCGTGCGAACGATCAGGTGCTCGGTGGAGCCATCAAACGCGGCAAAGGCGCGATAGATCTCCTCGGGCGGCACTTTGGCTGTGCCCGCCCACAAGCTGAACGCTAAGCAAGCTCCCAATGCCAGCAACCCCGCGCCCAGGCCCCCAAGGCGCAAACCCCTTCCGCGCAGTGACTGGCGCATGGCGGCATTCCCACTGGGTCGATTGGCTGCGCTAAGCGCGTCCTACTGGCTCCCCGAAGATGACGCACCGGATTCGGTCGGAGGGTCGCTTTCTGCAGGAGATGAGTCAGAACCAGCGCTGGACTGGGACGGTGGCTGGGTTGGCTGTGACGGCGACCCGGAACTGTCAGAGGAACTCGCGGCTTCCGGTGACGAGGATTCCTGCGAGGAAGACGATCCCTCTGAGGCGGAAGCGTCTGACTCAGGATTCGAGGAAGGTGAGGTTTGAGTGGATGGCGATCCGCTCGACGCCGGAGTATTGGTATCGGATGAAGATGAACCGGATTGGGAATTTGAGGCAGGTGATGCCGCCTCCGAGCTGGAGCCACTGCTGCTCGATTGAGACGGCTGCGATGGCGGGCTCGCATTCGAGGGCGAAGCTGAGCTGTCGCTGGAAGCAGAAGGGGATTCGGAATTGGAGGAAGACTCCCCTTCAGCTGAAGTGGAATCAGACTCGCTTTGCGCTTGCTGCTGCCGTCTTTGCTGGCGGCGCTGCTGCTCGGCTCGCTGGCGTACTTCTTCGTACTGCTCGCTGTCTTTTTGGACAAAGTTGACGCCAAAGCGGCCGCTACGCCCGTTAGGAGACTGCTGGAATTCGCAAGTCTTAACCCATTCCACGGCCATTTCGTCTAACTTGCTTTGGCCGCTGGATTTAGCAAGCTCAGCCGAAGTCACTTTTCCATCGGGTGAGACTTTAAATTGAATTTCCGGCCGGGCGTAGTCCTCAAATTGCGTTTTGGGTTTGCTGCCGCAGCCGATCAAGTTGCCGCTGGTTGCAGCTTGGCGCCCCTCGCTGCTGCCATCTGAGTTGCCCGTACCGGCTTTGGCCTGTCGGGTGCCGCTTCCTGCGTCACCGCTGCCCGAGTCCGATTGACCGTCGCCAGCGTCAGTCCCTTCATCGCTGGCTTGGCCCGCGTCGCCATCTGAACCATCCGAGCCTGAATCACCCTCGGCATCGCCGGCTTGGCCCGCATTGCCATCCGAGCTATCTGAGCCGGAATCGCCATCAGAATCGCTGGCGCTATCCCCCGATCCATTGCTACTGGCGCTCTCGCCCCCAGAGTCTGAGGCTGTCGAGCTAGCCTCATCGCCATCACTGCTGGCCTGGCTGCCCTGGTTGGCACTGTTGCCCCGGTCGCTCGAGCTGCGACTGCTCGACGAGCTGCGATCGCCCGATCCATTGCCCGAGTCGGTTAAGTCCTCAGCACTCGAGCGCTCGGAACGCGAACTGCTGCTGCTATCGGTGTCCGTCTCGGTCTCGCTTGGGGTGTTGCCGCTGTCCTGGGTGCTCGAGTCGTTGTTTTGCGATCGCGCCTGGAGCTCTTCGCGCTTTTGCGCCAACCAATCCTCGCGCTTATCCTTGGATTCCGATTCGGTCGCCGTTTGGGGGGCAGGCTGGGAATTGGGGGAAGGCTTGGGTTCTGGCGAAGGTGTCGTATCTGCTTCAGGCTTTGGCTGGGGCTGAGCCGGTTGGGGCTCGGGGTTGGGATTGGGTTGCGTTTGAGCTTGGGGCTGAGTTGGATTGGGCTGCGGTTCGGGGCTGGGTGAAGGCTCAGGTTTGGGTTGCTCTTCAATACCAGGCAAATCCGAGAGTTGAAAGCTTTCGCTGCTCTCGGAGCTGGGCGATGGTTGGGGTTGGGCTGGTTTGGGTTGCGGTTCCGGAGTGGGTGAAGGCGCAGCTTTAGGTTGCGTTTGAGGCTGAGCCGGATTGGGCTGCGGTTGGGGGTTGGGATTGGACTGCTGCTGGGGCTGGGTTGGGATGTCTGGTAGTTGCGAGAGCTGGTAGTTCTGTTGAGGCTCTGTTTGAGGCTGGGCCGGGTTGAGCTTCGGCTTGGGTCGCGGCTGGGGTTGTGCTTGAGGTTGCGCCGGGTTGGGCTGCGGTTGAGGTTGGGGATTGGACTGCGGCTGGGACTGGGCTTGAATGTCTGGTAGCTGCGAGAGGGCGAGATTGCGACTGGGCGATGGAGGAACCTGCGGCGCGCTCTCGCTAGGTGCTGCCGTGCTGGATTGGGTGGGGTTGGAAGAAGATGATGGTGCCGATGCGCTGGAACTATCGCTTGCGCTGGATGAGCTAGAGCTGCTACTGGAGGCCGATTCGCTGGCGCTCCCACCGCCAGCACTGCTGCGGCTGGGATCGACCTCGGCTTGCTCGGACTCCGTCTGCGGCTCGGTCTCGGGTTGAGAAGTCTCCTGCTCCGGTTCGTCAGCTGGGCTGACAATGGTCATCTCAATGGGATCGCGCTGGCTTTTCTGCTCCTGATATGGGTTGATATCTAGCAGGAGCAGCAGCGCGTGCAGCCCTGCCGATCCCGCAACGCCGTACAGCAACAGGCGCTTGCGCGTTCGAGCTTCGCGTTCGCGATTCTCAGCGGAGAAGCCGGACAGCGCCATTGGCTTATTGAAAACCGTTTTGAATTGGTAGCTCCCACCTTACGAGGCTCGGCGATCGCCGTCAAGCAATTGCCCTTGGCTGGAGGCCAACCCATCTTGCCCGTTGCGCCGACCGCGGCGGTTGAGATCGATTCCTAGCAAGTTTTGATTTATCATGCATGGCCGACCGAATCAAGCGATAGCGAGTTCCCCCAAGGCTTTATGTCGATCGAACAATTCTTTACTGCTGGCGGCATTGTCGCGTGGCCGCTGCTGGCTTTTTCGGTGCTGTCGGTGGCGCTCATCATCGAGCGCTTAGTTTTTTGGGTGCGCATCAACCGCCGTCAACCGCGTGTTGTCCGCGACATTCTGCGCACCTACCAGCAAGATCCGCAGCTAGCACACCAACGGCTGCGCCAAAACGGCAACTTGCCCATGGCCCGCATCTTTCTGGAAGCAGTAGAGCTAGAGCGCGCCACCCCCGAAGAATTTCGCCTTGCTCTGGAGAGTGCCTCGCAGGCCGAGATTCCCACGCTCAAGCGCTTCAATACGGTCTTTGAGACGATCATTAGCCTCTCGCCACTGTTGGGACTGCTGGGCACAATCCTGGGCTTGATCCGCTCGTTTTCCTCGCTGGAGATCGGCGAGTTGGGTGGCGGCCAGACAGCAGCGGTGACCGGCGGCATCAGCGAAGCCCTGGTCTCGACCGTGATGGGCCTGGTCGTGGCGATCATAACGCTACTATTCGCCAATCTCTTTCGCGGGAACTACCAGCGCCAGCTCGCGCTCATTCAGGAGTACGGCGGTCAGCTGGAGCTGCTCTACCGCCGCCAGTACGAGCAACAGAAGCAGCAGAATCAACCGTCAGCGCAGCCCGACTATGCAACTACCTGAGGAGCCTGACAACCCACTCCAGATCAACATCCTGCCCATGATCGACGTTATTTTCTCGATCTTGGCGTTTTTTATTATCTCCACGCTGTTTCTAACGCGCTCGGAGGGACTGCCCGTCGATCTCCCCAGTGCCCAAACGGCGCAACCGCAGCAAAGTGCCCCCGTCAACGTGACGGTCAAATCCGACGGCACACTTGCCCTCAACCAAGAACCCGTGCAGCTGCAAAACCTAGGACCCCAGGTCCGCCAGCTGGCCCAACCCGGCAAGCGGACGCTGGCGATTGTCAATGCCGATGAGGGCGTCCCGCACGGCCGCGTGGTGCAGGTGCTGGATCGCCTGCGCCAGCTTGAGGGCGTCACGCTGGCGATCACGGCCGAGCGGGCAGAACAAAACCAGTCTCAATAGCGGCCCGAGCCAGTTATCTATCCCAATAAGGAGGCGGTGGGGAATGAGCCCCACCGCCTTACTTAATACAACCGATTGCCGGCGCTAGCGAACGGGCGACGGTTGGGCCGGTTCGCTCAAGGGCGAATCGCCACCGCCTTGGAAGTCTCCATAGGGCGAGGTGGGCGTTGGCTCCTCCACTGGGGGTTCCCCTTCAAGGGGGGATGGCGCCTCCAGCGGCGTTTCTTCCTCCAGCGGCGATTCCTCGTCGTAGGGCGAGACTTCTTCAGGCGCAGGCCGGTCTTGGGCGTCGAAGTCAGCAAACTGGCCCAGATTGAACAGCAAGGGAATGCCGCCCTGGCCGCCATCGCCGCCCATGACTAGGACGTTGGGCATCTGGGCGCCGCCTTGTTCCCAGGCCTCGATCGCCTCGCGCTGCAGTACGAGGCCGCCGCCCTGGACGCGCAAGCTCTCGGCCTGCAGGCGTTGGGCTTCGGCACGTCCCTTGGCGCGGTTGATCTCGGCTTGCGCTTTTTGCGTGGCCTCGCGCGCTACGTAGACCGCTCGTTGCGCTCGCTGTTGAGCGATTTGCTTGTCTTCGACCGCCTGAGCAAACTCTTCGGTGAACGACAGATCGATCACGCTGGTATCGAGCACGATAATGCCGTACTTATCCAGGCGTTCGTTGAGCGCTTCGTCAAAGCCCTGCTTCAACTCAGGACGCTTGGTGATAGCCTCTTCGGCCGTTCGTTTGGCCGCTGCCACTTTGAATGATTCTTGGGTCTGCGGCGCAATAACTTTGGAAACAACGTTTTCCAGCGTTCCTTGCGTCCGCCGGATTTCGACGACATTGACCGGATCCAGGCGGAAGTTAATGGCAAAGCTAGCTTCCAAATCCTGCAGGTCTTTGGTCGCACTCTGCGCCGGGATCTCGTACTTTTGAACGGTGACGTCGTAGACGTCCACTTTGGAGATGAGAGGGGGTTTGAAGTGAATGCCTTCTAGCAGTGCCCCCTCGCGGGCTTTACCAAAGATGCTGATCACGCCCGCTTCGCCGGGATTAATAATGACGAAGGAGTTAAATCCGATCAGCAAGACCAGCGCTGCGACAACCCCGCCGATCAGCGCTTGGACGGTTTGGGTGGACTGATTTTTCAAGTCTCTGGCTCCTTAACGGTAGCGGGTGAGCGAGCGTTCGCAGTGGCTCGTTTGACGAGCGACTCAAGCGGCTTGCCGCCGGTAGCATTGCGCCTTAGGCGGCTGCCCTAGCCTATCAGGTACCCGGCCAAAGCAGCCGTTCCAGGGGCCTATTGGGCGTTGCCGGTGGTCTCAGATGAAGCTTCGCCCTCGGTTTGAGCCGCGCCATCGCGCTGGAGGCAGTTGACGACGCGCAAAGTTGCAGTGGCTGCGTAGTTGCGTTGGGCGGGCCGATCCGGGGCAAACGCATCCCCTTCCTCGCCTCGGGGAGAGACAACGCCGCAGTAGGCCGACATCTGAGCAATCAGCTCGTTGGCCCAGTGGTCGGAGGTATCCGAGAACTGGGTGGGCTCTTGGGTTGCGGCCAGCTCCGTTCCTTGCTGGCGCTGGCTTTGGGCGTATCGCGCTAGTTTGCGCTCGATCGCCATGAGCTCGGCTCGCGTCACCGGGTCCTGGGGACGGAACTCGCCGTTGGGATAGCCCTCGACAATGCCGTTGTCTTTAGCCCACTGGATCTTGGCCGCGCTCCAGCGCGAGGGTTCTACATCCGGGTAGGGCGCACTCGAAACGTTGGCCGGAACGTCAACCGCTGTTTGGGGAATGCCCTTGGCGGCCTCAAGCGCAATGGAGACAATCTGCTCGCGCGTCAAGTTGGCCTCAGGCCGGAACTCGCCGTTGGGGAACCCAGAAATGAAGCCCATATCGACGGCTTGCTGGATCTCGGCCCGATAAATATCGGATTCAATGTCCGGAAAAGCCGGCTTACCTTGGGCTAGGTAAACGTGACCCAGTGTTTTGCCCTGATAGGTGCGCTTGGCAAAGCGCCACCCGTCATTGAGAAAGATCTTGAGAAATCCATCCCCCAATCCGCGCGTGCTGCCAATTTGGAGCGTTGGATTCTGCGAGTCGCGAGGTTCCCCAATCAGTTGCAGCTCGCCGTTTTTCTTCTCGATCCGGATTAGATAGTCTTGTCCCAGATCGATGCCGTTGCGGCGGATGGAGTAGCCGTTGCTGTCGGTGGCGCGCCCGCAAATGCCGCTAAAGTCAAAGTTGAGCAGCAGCGGCTCGACCTTGACAGGGGGATTGCTCGCCGATCCTTGGGTTTCCCAACACTGACGTTCGTTGCTTTTTTGCTCGATGACCAACAAGCTGTAGCGGTCATTGTTGGGGCCGTAGGGCTCGGCAACGGCAATGAAGTTGTTTTGATCGACCTGCTTACTCCCAAACGGCGCGCTCACTGCCCGCGCGCTGCCGGCTAGGGCAAGAGCCGAGCAAGCAGCCGTTGCGAGCGTTGCCAAGCGCCAAGACAGTGAAGCTTTCATCGTTCCATCCTTAAGCTATTACCTGAGCAACCCTAACGCTGGACTCTCCCCAGCGTTAGGAGCGGTTTTCGCCGGTTGAGGCTACCACTCCACTGGGACCAACGCGAATAACAGAACCTCACTGCCACAAAAGCCAGGGGAGCCCCCATACCTTCTATGAAGGGCCGGCTAGCCGCAGAGTTCCTGGGTGGCTAGCGCGTTTCAAAGCCCTGCAAGCCCTCCGGTTGCTGGTACTCAATGCTGACATCGCGCACCTCGGCAGCCGCTGGGCCGTGCTGGCACCAATCCAGCATCTGCCGAACGGCCGCTTCCTCTCCTTCTAGGACCGCTTCAACGCGGCCGTCAGGAAGGTTGCGGGCCCAACCGCTAACGCCCAACTGCCGTGCTTGGCTCAAAGCAGACAGGCGATACCCCACGCCTTGCACTTTGCCCGAAATCAGGGCGCGGGCGCGTGTTAGTTGCGGTTGTGCTGTTGCTGCTGCCATGGTTTGCTATCCCCGCTTGCAATTCCGGTTCTAAAGTGCCGATCGCCGCAAGACCCCCGACTCACACGGCGCTAACACTGGGACAGTCATTTAAGATTGGGTAAAGAGCATGGCAAGCGGCCGGTATTGGCCCCTAGGGTCGAGCCAAAGATCATGAGAGCGGTCATCGCAAGGCTGATCGAGCATTACGGGCTTGAGGTTAGCGGCAGTAGCGCCGAAAGTTGGGTTACCCATTGGCTTGAGACCTATGAGAGCAGCTGGGTGCGCCTGGCCGCGATCGAGGCGCTCTATCAGGGGCGCTACAAAACGGTTTCGATTGACTGGATCCTGAAGTGTTGGGGCCGGCGCGGGCACCCCACTTTTCACTTTGGTCCCGAGTTCGAGCGCTTGATCTGTCGGCGCCTCCCGCGCGATTTGCAGGCGCCCTCACCAGAGCTAGCTGAGGATGTCAAGGCGTTCGTAACGCCTAGCCTGCCATCCGAGTCGGGATCGGCTGAGGCAGCGCAGCCGGCAAGCGCCGATCACGCCCCCGCAGCCGGCCAGCCCGCAACGGCCGGGGCCTCCCATGCCGCGGCAAGCGCGCGCGAGCTGTCCCAATCGCCCACTGGTGGCGATCGCAGCCAGCCGCCCATCCACCAGTTCAGCCCCTCTCCCGATCGCTCCAGGTTCTACGCCAAACTCAAGGCCGTAGCTGCCCGCGGCCAATCTCGCAGTTGAGGCCAACCGCGACGAGCGCTCATGGATCTTGCCCCTTCGGCCTCGCTTTTAGCTTGCTTGCAGCAGCGGCGCCAGCGCCTGGCGCAGCACTTTGAGGGACCGGTCGTGCTGTGGTCCGGGCAAGCGCCTGCTAGCAATTTCCCGGCCAATCGCTTCCCCTTTCGCGCCAGCAGCCACTTTCTCTACTTTGCCGGCTTCCCGCTTGAGGGGGCGGCTGTCCGGCTCTGGGCGGGGCAACTCGAGCTGTATGTGGATGAAGCCCCACCTGAAGAAGCCCTCTGGCACGGTGAGATGCCGGGCCGCGAAGCGCTCGCGCAGGCCATGGGCGCGGCGTCAGCGCATCCGCTCGCCGAGCTGCCCCAGCGCGCCCAGGGGGCTGCCACCGTGGCAGTTCAGGATCCGGTGACCCACCAGCACCAGGCCAGCGCGCTGGCGCGCCCGGTCCCGAGCGCGTCGGCCGCCGAGGGTCCCGACCGGCAGCTGGCCGAGGCGATCGTGGCGCTGCGCCTGAGGCACGATGCCGCGGCGATCGCTGAGCTGCGCGAGGCAGCCGCCGTCGCGGTGGAAGCGCACGAAGCCGGAATGGCAGCAACGCCCAGCGCCACCACCGAAGCCCAAGTGCGCGCTGCCATGGAGGGGGCTATCCTCGGCCGCGACATGCGCTGTCCCTACCGCAGCGTGGTGACTGTCCATGGCCATGTTCTGCACAACAACCGCTACCGCAACCCGCTGCAAGCGGGCGATTTGCTCCTAGCGGATGTCGGTGCCGAAACACCGCGCGGCTGGGCCTCCGACGTTACGCGCACCTGGCCCGTCTCGGGGAGGTTTTCGCCCACCCAGCGCGCGCTCTACGAGCTCGTGCTGCACGCCCGCAATGCCTGCCTCGAGCGCGTTGCTCCCGGCGTCGAGTACCGCGACCTTCACCTGCACGCCGCTACCACCCTGGCGCAGGGCTTAGTCGATCTGGGCATCCTGCGCGGCCGGGCTGAGGATTTGGTCGCACAGGATGCGCACGCGCTGTTTTTCCCGCACGGCGTGGGGCACCTGGTGGGCTTGGACGTCCACGATATGGAAGATTTGGGCGATTTGGCCGGTTATACTGCCGGCCGCCAGCGCAGCGATCGCTTCAGGCTGGGGTTTCTACGCCTGGATCGGCCCTTGCAGGCGGGCATGGCGGTCACCATCGAGCCCGGTTTTTACCAAGTTCCGGCCATCCTCAACGACCCCGAGCGGCGCGAGCGCTACCGCGACGCGGTGAACTGGGAGCGCCTGCAGCAATTTAGCGACGTGCGCGGCATCCGCATTGAAGATGATGTTTTGGTCACCGAGGCCGGCTGCGAGGTGCTAACGGCCGACCTGCCCGCCCAGCCCGATGCCATTGAGGCCCGCCTAGCTGCTGCCCGCTAACGAGCTAGCCCTACCATGCGCCTGATCCAGCACAAAAAAGAAGCCTACTGGTTCTACCGCTTCGTTTCGCTTGCCTACGATCGCTACATCAATCCGTTTTTTTGGAACGAGCCCATGCGGGCGCAGGCGCAGGCGCTGGCGCGCCTGGATCGCCCGGATCTGCAAGTGGTGGATGTTGGGGCCGGCAGTGGGTTCGCCACTGAGGGCATCGTCCAGCAAGTCGCGCCCCAGTCGGTAACCATGCTGGATCAAAGCCCGCACCAGCTCGCCAACGCAGCGAAAAAGCCCGCCCTCGCCGACTGTCCCAAGCACGAAGGCGACGCCGAAGATCTGCCCTTTGCCACCGATCGCTTCGATCGCTACGTCTCCACCGGCAGCATCGAGTACTGGCCTGAGCCGCAGCGCGCGATCGCCGAGGCCTACCGCGTGCTCAAACCCGGCGGCATCGCCCTGCTGGTGGGCCCCCTGCAGCGCCAAAACCCGATCGCGCGCTGGCTGGCCGATACGTGGATGCTGTTTCCCTCGCGCGAGGAGTACTACCGCTGGTACGAGCGCGCCGGCTTCCGCGACATCCAGCTCACCTACGTCGCGCCCGAGTGGTACGACGAGGGCAGCAACCCCTTTGCCATTGCCATTGCCGGGGTCAAACCCCAAGCCGGCGAATCTCCCCTCGAACTCGGGCCCAAGGCAGAGCAGCCGGACGAGCCCATGACGCCGCAGCGCTGGGCGGCATTTGTCTACCGCTTTGTGGTGGGCTCGCTGGCTGGGGCCGCCTTTGTCCCCATTGCCATCGTGCGGACGGCACTGGCCAAGCTGCGGGGCAACGCCCGGCGCTCCTAACCCGCGCGGCTATAGCGTCCCATTAGCTCGGCCTGGGCCAGGATGTGCCCTTCCATGGCGCGCTCGAGGCGATCGCGGCTAATGCCTGCCCCCAGATCGAGCATTCCATCGAGCGCGTAGAGGCGGAAAAAGTAGCGGTGGGTCCCGCCAGGCGGGCAGGGGCCGCCGTAGCCCACCTTGCCGAAGTTGTTTTCGCCCTGCAAGGCGCCACTCTCGAGCCGCTCGCGGTTGGGCACATTCTCGGGCAGCTGCTGCACCTCGGCCGGGAGATTGTAGATGAGCCAGTGAACGAAGGTCATGCCCGGGGCATCCGGGTCATCGCAGATGAGGGCCAAGCTTTGGGTGCCTTCGGGGACTCCCTGCCAGCTCAGCGGCAGCGAGATATCCTCGCCATCGCAGCTGTATTTGATGGGGATGGTTCCTTCGGGGCCAAACGCGCTGCTCTCTAGTTTCATGGTTCGGCTGCTGCTTGCGGCAGATGGCGATCGCGAGCCAGCGCGGTTGCCAGTTGTGTTGCAGGCCGCCAGCGTTGGGCCAGCTAGCAGCAGGCTAGCACCGCACTGCAGGACCCTTCGTCTGTCCCAAGTGCCAGACATGACTTGAGGCCGTTCGCTGCTGCAGGGTCATTCTTGTCCATCCTAGGCAACCGTAAAATCCGCCCAGGCCAACGCTTGCAGCCTTGGGGCTGCGCGGCTAGCCCTGCACCTGCATGAGCGCCTCAAAGCTCTGCTGCCGGTAGGCATCGTTCCAAAAGTGCCACTCCATTACGGTGGAGTCGCGAAAGGCCTGGTGCATGCGCGCTTGCTGCGATGCGCTCGCCTCGCCTGCAACCCGATCGCAAATGGCGATGGCGTGATCGACGGTGGCCGAGAACTCCGGGTCGCTGTAGGTGTCGATCCAGGCCTGGTAGGGATTGCGGGCGACCGTTTGCCGGGCGATGGTGTTGCCCACCTCGCGATAGATCCAAAAGCAGGGCAGGATGGCCGCGATCGCGACCGGTACGGGCATGACGGCGCCCGCGGCGAGCAGAAAGTGCGTGTAGGCAAAGCAGGCCGGGTTCTTCTCAGTGGCGGGCTCGACCCCGAACTGCTCGAAGTAGTGGGCGTGAAGCTCGCGCTCGGCCGCGATCGCCCCCTGGGCGAACTCGATAAAGGCCAGGGTGTCCTGCTCCCCCTCTATGCGCGCGCCAATGTTGGCCAGCGCCCGCGAAAAATCGATCAAATAGAGCGAATCCTGCTGCATGTAGTGCACGAAGCGCGCCTGATCGAGGGTGCCGGCTGCCAGGGCGGTATTGAACGGATGGTGGATGATGCGCTGGTAGATGGGCTCGCACCGCGCCCAAGCCTGGGCGGTAAACGTCATGGTGCCTCCTTGGGGTCGTCCCACCAGTGGTAGAAGTGATGGACCGGGCCGCGCCCGCCGCCGAGCGATCGGGCAGCACCGGCGCGGATGGCGCCGTTCATGTAGGTTTTGGCTTGCCGGACAGCGCCCTCCAGCGATTGGCCCCGTGCCAGCCCAGCCGTCACGGCAGCCGAGAGCGTGCAACCGCTGCCGTGGGTATTGGCGGTCTGGATGCGCTCGCCCGAGAGCCAAACGGGCTCGCCCAAGCCAACTACCAAGCAATCGGCGGACTCCGACCCGCTCGAGCGCCCCGCTTTGAGCAGCACCGCTTGGGGGCCCCACCGCAGCAGCTCGCGAGCGCCCTTGGCAACTGACTCGGGCGAGTCGAGGGCGCGCCCGAGCAGGAGCTCGGCCTCCAGGCAATTGGGGGTAACCAGCGTTGCGCGCGGCAGCAGCTGCGCGGCCAGCGCCTCAATAGCGGCATCCGTTAGGAAGCGCTCGCCACTTTTGGCCACCATAACCGGGTCGACCACAGCAGGCGCGGTGCAGTCCTGCAGCGCCGCCGCAACGGCACCAATGGCCTCAGGCGAGGCCAGCAAGCCCGTTTTGAGCGCATGGACTTCAATGTCGGCAAACAGGCTCTGGAGCTGTCCGCCGATAAAATCTGCCGGCAGCTCGCGCACGTTCTGGACGCCCTGGGTGTTTTGAGCCGTCAGGCTGGTCAGGGCGGCCATGCCGTAGCACTGTAGGGCCGAGAAGGTTTTGAGATCGGCTTGGATGCCGGCGCCGCCGGAAGGGTCAGAGCCAGCGATGGTCAGGGCCGTTCGGTAAGCAGCGCTCATGGCGGCGCGGGCTGCGTTGGCAGGCTAGTCGGACAGAACCCTGCTGGGGGTGGGGGACATCTCGCTCGCCAGGCGGCTGGGCGCGCGCTCGAGCAGCGACAGCGCAATCAGGCCAGCGATGCTGGTGACCGCTAAGGCCAGCCAGCCATTGTGCGCCAGGGGCGGGCCCCGATCCAAAGCCCAGCCGCCCACCAGCGGCCCCAGGGCATAGCCCACCGACCAGCACTGGGCGCTGAGCGCCGCGTAGACCCCGCGCAGCGAGCGGGGGGCGAGCTCGGCCACGATCGCGCCGGCAAAGGGTTGGTAGGCCACCGAGGCCAGCGCAATTGTCCCCAACGCAACCGGCGCGATCGCCAGCGGTGGGGCAGGACTCACCCCCGTCATCCACACCAACAGCAGCCCAACCCCCCAAAGCAGCATGGCCACCAGCAGGGCGCTAGCGCGCGTCAGCCGTCCCAGCCAGCGGGCGACCGGTAGCTGCAGCAGCGCCCCAAAGGCGATTTGCCAGCTCAGCAAGCTGGTGATGCTGCCAATGGCACTGCCGTCGCGATCGCCGAGCACAAAATTGGCGAAATAAAGCGGCAGCGCGTTGTTGGCCAGGGCGAAATAGGTGGTAAAGAGCAGGTTGGCCCCCAAAAACATCCCCAGCCACTTATCCCGCAGCGCCGTGCCCCAGCCGCTCAGGGCACTGGGGGCGGCTTCGGCAGCGGGCCGCGTCTCGGCGCTCAGGGCTTGCATGACCCCCAAAAACGCCAGCATCACCAAGCTGTCGATGGCAAATAGCAGCTGCCCGCGCTCCAACCAAGCTAGCAACCCGCTGCCCATCGCGACGCCCAGGGCCAGGCCCAGGCTCTCGGCCACGCCCAGCAGGGCAAAGCCTTCGTTGCGCTGCTGCGGAGCGGTCAGATCGGTCAAAGCGGCGTTGGAGACCGGCCAGTACATGCTGGCCCCCAACCCCAGCAAGACGGTAGCGCCCCAAAACAGGGGGAACTCGTCCGCGATCGCCAGCAGCAGCAGCGCGACAATGACCAGGCTCACTGCCAACAGCAGCGTTTTTTTGCGGCCCCAGCGCGGCGACTCGGCCAGCGAGCCGCTGGCGAATTTGCCCGCAGCCCCTGCCAGCGAGGCGCTGCTGAGGCCCACCCCAACTGCCGTCGCCGAAAACCCCACCTGATTGACAAAAACAATGGGCAAATAGAACTGGAACAGCCCGTAGCCGGCCAAAAACAGGCAGCGACCCAGCGACTGGATCCAAACTTGCCGCTCGAACTGGCGCGCGTACGCAAGCAGCTGCTCCATTAGGGCCCGCTAGTCGGCCGCTTCGCCCGGCTGGACCTTGCCGTAGGGCGCTGGGGTCTAGCAGCATCCAGTTCCGCCAGCCGGCAGATGCCAAAATAGCAGGACAGTGCCGCATCCGGCCGGCCAACGGGTAGCTGTCATGACCGCGAACGTCCCCATCTCGCAGATCCGCAACTTTTCCATCATTGCCCACATCGACCACGGCAAATCCACCATTGCGGACCAGCTGCTGCGGCTGACCGAAACGGTGAGCGAGCGCGAGATGAAGCAGCAGTTCCTAGACAGCATGGAGCTGGAGCGGGAGCGCGGCATCACCATCAAAATGCAGGCGGCCCGGATGAACTACCGGGCTCAGGACGGCCACTCCTACGTGCTCAACCTAATTGACACCCCCGGCCACGTGGATTTTTCCTACGAGGTCTCGCGATCGCTGGTGGCCTGCGAGGGCGCCTTGCTGGTGGTCGATGCCTCCCAGGGCGTGGAAGCCCAGACCCTGGCCAACATTTATCTGGCCATCGAGCACGACCTGGAAATCGTGCCGGTGATCAACAAAACCGATCTGCCCGGGGCCGACCCCGATGGTGTGGTAGCCGAGATTGAGGAGGCCGTGGGGCTCGACTGCAGCGCTGCCATCTTTGCCTCAGCCAAGTACGGTACCGGCATGAACGAGATTTTAGAGGCCATCGTCCAGCTCATTCCGCCGCCGCAAGCAACGGCCGAGCGGCCGCTGCGCGCGCTCATCTTCGACAGCTACTACGACCTCTACCGCGGCGTTATCGTTTACTTCCGCGTCGTCGACGGCCGGGTGCGCGATGGTGATCGCATCCGCCTAATGGCCTCGGGCAAAGAGCACGCCATCAGCGAGCTGGGCATCCTCTCGCCCACCCCCATTGCTATTGAGGAGCTCCATGCCGGCGAGGTGGGCTATTTGGCTGCTTCCATCAAATCCATTGAGGACGCCCGCGTGGGCGATACCATCACCCTGGCCCACAAGCCTGCCGAATCGCCGCTGCCGGGCTATCAAGAAGCCAAGCCCATGGTGTTTTGCGGCCTGTTTCCCACCAACACTGACGACTACGAAGACCTGCGCGATGCCCTCGATAAGCTCAAGCTTAACGACTCGGCCCTAACGTTCGAGCCCGAGACCTCTAAAGCCATGGGCTTTGGCTTCCGCTGCGGGTTTTTGGGCCTGCTGCACCTGGAGATCGTGCAGGAGCGGCTCGAGCGCGAGTACGACTTGGCGCTGGTGACGACTGCCCCCTCGACGATCTACCGCGTCACCCAGCCCGACGGGACGACCATCGAGATCGACAATCCCAGCCAGCTGCCGCCGCCGGAGCACCGCAAGCAAATCGAGGAGCCCTACATCCGCGTCGAGATTCTGACACCGGAAGACTACGTCGGCCCGCTCATGGAGCTCTGCCAGAGCCGGCGGGGCGAGTTCAAAGACATGAGCTATCTAGCGGCTGGGCGAACGACGCTAACCTACGATCTGCCCCTAGCCGAGGTGGTGACGGATTTTTTCGATCGCGTCAAATCCCACTCGCGCGGCTACGCCAGCATGGAGTACCAGTTTATCGGCTACCGCGAGAACCCACTGGTGCGCCTCGATGTCTGGGTCAACGGCGAGCTAATGGACTCGCTCTCCACCATCGCCCACCGCGATCAGGCTTACGGCATCGGCCGCTCGCTGGCCGAAAAGCTCAAAGAGCTCATCCCGCGCCAGCAGTTCAAAATCCCCATCCAGGCAGCGCTGGGATCGCGCACCATCGCCAGCGAGCACATCCCGCCGCTGCGCAAAGACGTCCTGTCCAAGTGCTACGGCGGCGATGTCTCGCGCAAGAAAAAGCTGCTGCAAAAGCAGGCCAAAGGCAAAAAGCGCATGAAAGCCATCGGCACGGTGGATGTGCCCCAGGAAGCCTTCATGTCCGTCCTGCAGCTGGATCGAGAAAACAACGAAAAATAACAAATCCCTATCGACACGGCCGCGTGCGGGCGCTAGGTTAAAGCCAGCGTTAGCGAGGAGCAGCAGCGCGCATGCGGGTTCTGGTTACTGGGGGAGCGGGCTTTATCGGCTCCCACCTGGTCGATCGGCTGCTGGCCGACGGGCACGAGGTATTGTGCCTGGACAACTTCTATACCGGGCGCAAGCGCAACGTGCTGCAGTGGTGGGATGAGCCCCACTTCGAGCTGCTGCGCCACGACATTACCGAGCCCATCCGGCTGGAGGTGGATCGCATCTACCACCTGGCCTGCCCGGCCTCGCCCATCCACTACCAGTTCAACCCCGTCAAGACGATCAAGACCAACGTCATGGGGACGCTTTACATGCTGGGGCTGGCCAAGCGCATCAACGCCCGCTTTTTGCTGGCCTCGACCTCGGAAGTCTACGGCGATCCCGAGGTGCACCCCCAGCCCGAGAGCTACCGCGGCAACGTTAACTGCACCGGCGTTCGCGCTTGCTACGACGAAGGCAAGCGCGTCGCCGAGACCCTGGCGTTCGACTACCACCGCGACAATGGCGTCGACATCCGCGTGGCGCGCATCTTCAACACCTACGGCCCGCGCATGCTGCTCGATGACGGTCGCGTGGTCACCAACTTGGCCGCCCAAGCCCTGCGCGGTCAGCCGCTAACCCTCTACGGGGAAGGCTCCCAGACCCGCAGCTTCTGCTACGTCTCGGATATGGTTGAAGGGCTGGTGCGGCTGATGGACAGCGACTGCATCGGCCCCGTCAACCTGGGCAACCCGCACGAGTACACCATCGCCGAGCTGGCCCAAACCATCCGCCGCCTGAGCGGCTCGGCTGCCGACATTACCTACAAGCCGCTGCCGGAAGACGACCCCCGGCAGCGCCAACCCGACATTTCGCTGGCCCGGCAGCGTCTGGGCTGGGAGCCCACCGTCTCGCTGGAAGCCGGCCTGCCGCCGCTGATCGAAGATTTGCGCCAACGCCTAGCGAGCGAGTGCAGCCAGGCCGTACCATCCTAGGCGATGATCTTCCGGGCATGCGCTCGGGGGAGCTGCCGTCGCTAACCCAACTCTTGCCCACCGAAAGGATCGTTGCAGAAGGAGCTGCCATGCGCGTTTGTGTCATTGGAACCGGCTATGTGGGATTGGTAACCGGCGTGTGCCTGGCTTGGACGGGGCACGAGGTCATCTGCGTCGACAACAACGAAGAAAAAGTCAGCCTGATGCAATCCGGGCAGACCCCCATCTACGAACCGGGCCTGTCCGAGATGATGGGCGAGACCATGGCAGCCGGCCGCTTGGCCTTTACCACGGATTTGGGGGTTGGGGTCGATCGCAGCGAGATCCTGTTTGTAGCAGTGGGCACGCCTGCTGCCCCCAGCGGCGAGACCGATACGCGCTACGTGGAAGCCGTCGCCCGCGGCATCGGCCAGCACCTCGACGATCGCTACCGCATCATCGTCAACAAATCCACTGTGCCCATCGGCTCCGGCGATTGGGTGCGCATGATCGTGCTGGATGGCGTAGCGGAGCGGCAAAAAACGGCGGTTACCGCAGGCGGCGAGCCGGTCGAGGCCCCTGAGGAGAGCGTGGTCAACTTTGATGTGGTCAGCAACCCCGAGTTCCTGCGCGAGGGCTCGGCGGTGGCGGATACGCTCAACCCGGACCGGATCGTGCTGGGCAGCGATAGCTCCAAAGCCCTGGCAATCATGCAGGAGCTCTACGCGCCCATCTTGCAGCGCCAGGTGGGCGAGGGCAGCGAGCGCGGCGAAGTGCCGCTGCTGGTGACCGACCTCAACTCGGCCGAGATGATCAAGTACGCGGCTAACGCGTTCCTGGCCACCAAGATCAGCTTTATCAACGAAATTGCCAACATCTGTGATCGCGTCGGCGCCGATGTTACCCAGGTCGCCCAGGGCATGGGGTTGGATTCGCGCATCAGCCACAAGTTTTTGCAAGCGGGCATCGGTTGGGGCGGCTCGTGCTTCCCCAAGGATGTCGCCGCGCTCATCAGCACCGCCGACGACTACAACTACGACGCCCAGCTACTCAAATCGGCCGTTGGCACCAATCAGTACCAGCGCCTGATCGTGGTCGAGAAGTTGCAGCACGAGCTCAAAATCCTCAAAGGCAAAACCATCGGACTGCTGGGGTTGACCTTTAAGCCCAACACCGATGACCTGCGCGACGCGCCGGCCCTGCGCGTTATTGAGGAGCTGGATCGCCTCGGGGCCAAAGTCAAAGCCTACGACCCCATCGCCTCGCAGACTGGCATGCCCCACGGCCTGTCCAAGATCATCGTCGAGACCGATCCCGAGCGCCTGGCTGATCGCTGCGATGCCCTGGTGCTGATTACGGATTGGCCGCAATTCCGCAACCTGGACTACACCCGCATGGCGGCTTGCATGACCCACTGCACGATAATTGACGGGCGCAATTTCCTCGAGCGGGAGCAGCTGGAGGCAGCTGGATTCCGCTACGTGGGCGTGGGGCGCTAGCGAGCGCCGGCTACGCTTCCCGCACGCGGTAATGCAGGAAGATCTCTTCACCGACAGGCCGAGCGCTCAGCAGGCTCAGCCGCGGGGCTTGCGCTAGCGGGAACCCCTCGCCCTCAACTGGGGTTGGGGCCGATCGCCCGCCCAGCACCACCGGGCAGACAGTCAGCCAGATATCGTCGATGGCCCCGACGGCCAGCAGCGACGCCACGAGCTCGCCACCACCGATCGCGGCCAGCCGCGCCACCCCTGCTTGGGCCAGCTCGGCAAGGGCGCTCGGCCAGTCAATGGCCCCATCGGCCCGCTCGGCGGTGAAGGTGCGCTCGAAGCACTCCGGCCGCTGCTGCCACGCGGCAGCCCCCGCGCGGGTGCTCAGCAGCCAGCGCGGGACCGGTTGGCGGAAAAAGGGCAGCTGCGGATCCAAGCGTGCCGAGCGCGTGCCAACGATCTGGGGCGGCTGGCGCCCTTGGTGCAGCTTGGCCTGCGGCACCAGCACGGTGGTGCCGTGGGCGCGCAGCGTGGCCGCGCCAAACAGGACGGCATCCGCCTCGGCAATGCGGTCTTCTAGGTGCGCGCGGTCGGCCTCTGAGCCGAACTCAGGCGGCCCGCGATCGCCGCTGGCGATTTTGCCATCGGCGGTCATGGCCAGTACGGCCGTGGTCTGCGGTCGTGCCATCACTCTTGGGCTAGCTGCTGGTAAGCTGCTTGCGCGGCGGCTTGCTCGGCTGCCTTTTTGGAGTGCCCGCTGCCGCGCCCCAGGTAGCGCCCATCCAGCCATACCTCAGCAACAAAGCGCTCGCTGGCTTGCCGGTCGCCCGAGCGCACGCAGTAGGTGGGGCGGGTCTGGTAGTGGGCTTGCGTCCAGGCTTGCAGCGCATCCTTGTAGTTTTGCCGGGCAGGGTCGGCGCGGATGCGGGCGGCCTCCGCCTGCATGATGGGATCGAGCCAAGGCCGCACCAGCCGCATGTCGCGCGTGCTGAGATAGAGCGCTCCCAGCACGGCTTCAAACGAATCGGCCAGCGGCGATCGCTTGCCCATCCCGCTGCCGAGTTCGCTACCGCCCAGGTAGAGGTAGCGCTCCCACCCCAGGCGCTGGGCAATGTCGGCCAGGACGCGATCGCTGACCATGACCGAGCGCAGGGCGGCAAACTCGCCCACCGGGCAGTCCGGGTAGCGCTCCCACAGCAGCTCCGAGGTGGCCAGGCGTACTACGGCATCCCCCACGAACTCGAGCTGCTGGTAGTTGGCCTCACTGCAGGCACTGGGATGGGTCAGGGCCAAATCCAGCAGCTGCCAATCGATGGCATCTTGCTCGGCCAGGCCCAAGTGCTGCACCAGTCGGGCCAGTTCCTTGCGGCGCCGGGCATCGGTTGCGACCATCAGCTGGGCGAGCGCGCCTTAAAGCGGGAAGGGAGAGCCGGCCGTAAGCCGGGTTCTGTTCTCGAAGGCCCTGCCTTCGAGGGGGGTTATCTATCTAGGGCGCCTGTCGCCAGACGCCTCGAGCGGCGTGTTGCGGAACCGCTGCAAGACCCGCTCCGGTTCCGCTGCCTTGCTCCCGACCGGGGTTTACCGAGCCAGCACCTCTCGGTACTGCTGGTGCGCTCTTACCGCACCTTTGCACCCTTACCTGCGCTCGGGTGCGAGCGCATGGGCGGTCTGTTTCTGTGGCACTTGCCTTGCGGTTGCCCGCACCGGGCGTTACCCGGCGGTCTGGTCTTGGGGAGCCCGGACTTTCCTCGGATCCGCTGCCTGCACGGATCCGCAACCCCCGCACCGACTCTCCCCTTCTGTCAGCCAGTATACCCGCGCGCGCCCCCGCTCGGCACCCCAACTCAAAAGGTCTGGCGCTGGAACCAACCGCGCCGCCAGAAGAACCAAACCAACCCCAGCGCGATCGCGGCCATCACACCCAAAGTCCCAAAGTAGCCCCAGCGCCACTCCAGCTCGGGCATGTACTTAAAGTTCATGCCATAGACCCCGGCAACAAACGTCAGCGGAATGAAAATCGTCGAGATGGCGGTGAGCAACTTCATGACCTCGTTCATGCGGTTATTGACTGCCGATAAGTACACCTCCGTCAGGCTGGAGGTCAGCTCGCGGTAGTTCTCCACCACATCGAGCAGCTGCATGGTGTGGTCGTAGCAGTCCCGCAGATAGACCTCCACCTCGGCGCTGACGAACTCGTTGCCGCCGCGCATGAGCGTGTCGATCAGGTTGCGCTGGGGCCAAATCAGGCGGCGCAGGGCCAGCAGCTCCCGGCGTACCGCGTAAATCTCTTCCAGGGTTTGCCCGCTGGGGTTGCGCACGACCGCATCTTCGAGCGCATCGATACGCTCGCCGTAATCCTCCAGCACCGGGAAAGACGCATCTACGACTGCATCCAGCAGCAGGTAAGCCAGGTAGTCGGCGCCCGAGCGGCGCACTTGGCCGCGATTGCGGCGCAGCCGCTCGCGCATGGGGTCAAAGCGATTATGGGCGGGGTCTTGCTGGAAGGTCAGCAGGTACTGGGATCCCAACACCAGGCTCACCTGGGTGGTGCGAAAGCCGGCCTCATCGGCCTGGGGCAGCACCATCTGGGTCACCAGCAGCAACTGCCGTTCTTGTTCTTCGACTTTGGGCCGCTGCGGCACGTTAACCACATCCTCCAGCAGCAGCGGGTGAAGCTCGAAGGCATCGCCCACTTGCCGCAGGGCCGTTTCGTTGCCCAGGCCTTGAACGTCCAGCCACAGCACCGAGTCCTGGTCTTTGTCGAGATAGTACAGGCACTTGTGCGGCGGCAGGTTGACGCGCCGGGTGGCCCGCAGCCGATTGTAGTTGATTAGCACCAGCTGGGTGGGGGTGGCATCGGCTTCAATGCTGAGGGTGCCCGGCTCGCTACCGGGCTCGTCGTAAAAGTACTCGAAGTACTCGCTGTCCCACTCAGAGGGGGTGGCTTGGGCGTTAGTCTCGGGGGGGAGTGCCATAAGCTCGCGTTGGGCTGGATCGCCCGCTCGAATGCATCAAGGTCGCTGCCTCAGGCCCCGCTGCCCAAAACGTACAAGCTAACCAGGGTCCCGCTGTTCCAGAGCCCGTGCAGCAGGATGGGGGCAAGCAAGTTGCGCGATCGCGTATAGACAACGCCCAGGATCAGCCCCAGCGCTGCCAGTGGCAGCACCTCCGATGGAGTCAGGTGCGCGATGGAAAATAGCAGGCTGCTGGCAACGATCGCACCCCAAACCGGCATGTAGCGCGTGAGCGAGGGCAGCAAAAACCCGCGAAAGATCGCCTCCTCAAACGCCGGCGCCGCGATCGCGGCCGTTACAAAGAAAATGCCCAGTGCCAGCGGGTCTTGGGCTTGCAGGGCCAAAAATAAAATGGGATTGCTCCCGCCCTGACCCTGCCAAATTTGTTGGTTGAGGGCCGAGACCAGCAGCACTAGCGGTAGCGCGACGGCATAACCGCCCAGGCCCCATGCCAGCCAACTGTCCCGCAGCCGCAGCCGAAACCAGCCGGCAGGCAGCGGCAAGTAAGGCTTGAGGGAGCGGTAGAGCACGTAAAAGCCGCCGGCCGCCATCAAGCCGTAGCTGGCCAAAACGTAGAGGGCCTTGCCGCGCACGTCCAGCCCGCTCGGGTTGAACCCCAAGAGCCCAAACGCCAGCGGCAGCAGGATCTGGCCGATGGCGAAAAAGCCCACCACCAGCACCTGCCACGTTGTTTCCCAATCCCAAGGAGTCTCCCAGCGCACGCTGCTGTTGGCCGCCAGCAGCGAGTTCGAGCCGCGCAGCGCCCGCTGCACCAGCACAAATACCAACAGCCCAATCCCGATCAGGCTGCCCACACCGGGGACTAGGGCAACCAGCGCCAGCTTGACGGCTGCGCCTTTAGCGCGGGCGCGCTCGCGCGCTTGCAGCGACTGCAGCGCTTGCGGGCGCGCTTGCAGCCGATACAGTTGGCGCAAGCTCCGATAGCGAAACCAACCGTCCAGGTTGGCCTTGAGCGTGGCCTCGGCATGGGCGGGCACTTGCGGCGGCTGCTGCCACAATCCGGTCAGCACGCGGGCCGTCCGGGCGCGATCGCCATCGCTGGTCGCTTGAGCTGCCTCGCGCCACGTCTGCTGGGCGGCTTCGACATTGCCCCGCTGCGCCTGCAGCAATCCCATCTTGAGGTCCAGCTCGGTGAGCCGGGGCTCGGCCTCACGCAGCTGCTGGCGGGCTGGGGACGCCGAGGCCTCCTCAGCTGCTTCGGCCGCGACCCGAGAGCGCGCTTGCAAGCTCGAGCGCTGGCTCGCAACGGTCTCGCGCACCTGGCGGTACTGCTGCAGCGCTGCCTGGTAGGGATCGTCGCCCAAAAGGGCTTCGCGCGCCGTCTCCAGCTGCCTTGGCTCGATGGGCTCGAACCGCTCGGCCGTCAGCTCGGTGATGTGGAGGGTGAGATCGGTTTGGTAGAGTTGCAGTCGCGCCTGAACTTGGGACTGCGCCAAACTGCTGCCCAAATCGAGCGCCATCTTGGCGACCGCGATCGCGGTCAGTACGGCCAGAACCACGCGTTTGACGGTCATGCACTCCCCACAGGCGCGCTCGATCGCAATTATCGCATTGCCCGTTGGACCGTGCCCGCCAAGCACGCGAGGGCAGGGTAAAATGCTGCTGGCTCGCCCGCGCGAGCCCGACCCTACGCCGGGGATGGCGCAAGCGAGGAGCGATGGAGTTGAGCACGCGCGTTGTCATCGTCCGCCACGGGCAAAGCAGCTTCAACGTCGAGCAAAAGATCCAGGGGCGCTGCGACGAGTCGGTCCTGACCGAGCGCGGCGCGGCCGATGCCCACCGCGTGGGGGACGTCCTGCGCGGTTCGCCGGCCGATGCCATCTACAGCAGTCCGCTGCAGCGCGCCCGGCAAACTGCCGAAATCTTACAGGCGTACCTGCCGCACTCGCCCCCGCTGCAAACCACCGAGCGGTTGCTGGAAGTCGATCTGCCGCTTTGGGAAGGGCTCACCAAGCAGCAAGTGCGCGAGCGCTTCCCTGACGATTACCGCCGCTGGCACCAGCAACCGCACGAGCTCGCCATGCGCGTATCGGGCCCTGAGGGCGAGCGGCTTCACTACCCGGTGCTGGCGCTCTACGAACAGGCCCAGCAGTTCTGGCAGATGCTGCTGGCGCGGCATCGCGGTCAAACCATCGTGCTGGTCGCGCACAACGGCATCAACCGCTGTGCCATCAGCAGTGCCATTGGCATTCCTCCATCGCACTACCACACCATCCAGCAGACCAACTGCGGCCTGAGCGTGCTGAACTTCAGCGGCGGTTGGGGCAATCCGGTACAGCTGGAATCGCTCAACCAGACCGCCCATCTGGATCTGCCGCTGCCGCCGCCGCGCGAGCAGCGCGGCTTGCGCTTGCTGCTGGTGCGCCACGGCGAGACGGACTGGAACCGCAGCTCGCGCTTCCAGGGGCAGATCGACATCCCGCTCAACACGGCAGGCCGGGAGCAGGCGCGCAAAGCTGCCGATTTGCTCCAGGACACCGCCATCGACTTTGGGGTGAGCAGTCCGCTGTTGCGGCCCAAGGAAACGGCCGAGATTGCCCTGGCGCACCACCCAAGCGCGGCGCTACAGCTCGAGTCGGGGCTGACCGAGATCGGCCACGGCCGCTGGGAGGGTAAACTGCAAGCCGAGATTGAAGCCGAATACAGCGAGCTGCTCCAGCGCTGGAAGTCCGCGCCCGAAACCGTGCAAATGCCGGATGGTGAGAACCTGCAGCAGGTTTGGGACCGCGCCATCGCGGCCTGGCAAGGCATCGTCCGAGAGGCCGCGCCGCCGCCAGAAGCGGAGTTCAGAACCGGGCTGGTCGTGGCGCACGATGCCATCAACAAAGTGATTTTGTGCCACTTGCTGGGCCTAACGCCGGCCCACTTTTGGCACATCAAGCAGGGCAATGGGGCAATCAGCACCATCGATTATCCCCAAGGCGCCGAGGGCTGGCCCGTGCTACAGGCCATCAACCTCACCTCCCACCTAAGTCAAGACGTGTTCGATCGCACCGCCGCCGGGGCGCTCTAGATGCCGCCGACAAAGCCCCCCGGTCGCAGCAGCCGGTGCGGGTCGAACTGCTGCTTGAGGCGGCGCATGGGGGCCAGGGCATTGCCCGGATATCCCCAGGGGTCGATCTGCTGCTTGAGCTCGGCTGGGGCGTCGAGCAGCGTCAGGTAGCCGCCTTGGGCCTCGCAGCGCGAGCGCAGCCCGGCAATGCGGTCGCGATCACTGCCCTGGGGCAGGTGCAGGCGGCCGATACCGCTGCGCAAGTGGATTAGGGTGCGGCCGCTGCCTTCGGTGGCGGCATCGAGGGCTTGCAACCACGCGATGGCAGCACTCGGCCTAAGCCCAATTTTGGCCGTCACGGCCCCGGTGCCAGCCGGCGAGCGCGTCAGCTGCCGCAGTTGCTGCCACAGCGCCGCTTCGTCGTCCCCGCCGTAGCAGCGCACCGTTACGCTCTGGGCTTGCGCCCACTCTTTTATCCAAGCAATCTGGCGCTCGACGCCGGCACGGCTGCTTTGAAAGCGCACCACGAGTGCCATTGCCGATCCCAGCCCCAATTGCGCGGCGGTGCCGGTCCCCAGCCCATCGGCTGCAGTGGGGGTAAGCGGCGAGCGCCGCAGGACGCGTGCAGCCTCGGCCATGGCGCCCGCGTCGCCTGCGAGCAGCGCCGTCTGCGAGGCGGCCGGTAGTGGGTACACGCGAAAGCTCAGCTGCGAGATAACGCCCAGCGTCCCCCAAGCGCCAGCCATGAGCTTCATCAGGTCGTAGCCGGCCACGTTTTTGACCACGCGCCCGCCACCGCGCGCGAGCTGGCCGTCGGCGCGCGCGAAGGTAATGCCAATGGTTAAATCGCGCACGCCGCCGTACTGCTGCCGCCAGCTGCCGGAATCGGCCGTTGCCACAATGCCGCCCAGCGTTGCCGTTTCCGGATAAGCAGGATCGAGCGGCAGGAACTGACCGTGCTGGTGGAGCGTGGCTTGCAGCGCCGCAAGGGTCATGCCCGCTTCGGCAGTTACAGTTAGATCGCCTGCGGCATGGTCGACCAGTCGGTTGAGGCGTTGGGTGCTGAGGGCTAGCTGGGCTCGCTCGGCCGGGCCACCCCAGCCCAGCTTGCTGGCCGTCCCGCAAGGCAAGACCGACCAACCCTGCTGGTGGGCAGCGGCCATAACCCCGGCTAGGGCTTGCTGCGTTTCGGGCAAGACCAGGCAGGTAGGGGGCTCGGAACCGGCCAGGCCGGCGCTCAGCTGCCGCTGCCACCGATCCGAGAGCGCTTCCCAGGGCTGGACTTCAGCCTGCTCGGCTGCCAGTACCGAGGCAATGTCGTCCATACGCTGCCATCGCCCGCTCGCTTGCAGGCTAGGCTACCACTTGCAGCATTGCCCGCCAGGAAGCGCCTGCTCCCCATGGGCAAACTCGACGTCCTGCTGCGGCGCGATCGCACCATCCGAGCGATGGGTTTTGATGATGCCCCCTTCGCCCGCCACTCAAGCGCGCCCGTGCCAGTTGCCGGCGTTGCGTGTGCGGGCACGCGCTTGGAGGGCATGGTTTGGGGGCATGTGGCGCGCGATGGCTGGGATGCCACCTCAATGCTGGCGCAGCTGCTGCTGGGGAGCAAGTTCCTGCCACAGCTGCACGTGGTGCTGCTGGATGGCATTTGTCTGGGCGGCTTGAACGCTGTGGATCTGCCCGCTCTGGCGGGGCAGCTCGAGCGTCCCTGCATCGCCGTCATGCGCCGGCCGCCGGATGCCGCTGCCATGGAACGGGCCATGCAACGCCTGCCTCACCCGAGGGCGCGCTGGGCGATCGTGCAGCGGGCGGGCCCCGTGCGCGCGCACCCGCCGTTCTACTTCCAGGCTTGCGGCACCGATGCGGCCACGGCTGCCCGGGTACTGGAGCGGCTCACCGACTGCGGTCGCGTCCCGGAACCGCTGCGGCTGGCGCACGCCATCGGTTCGGCCGTGGTTTTGGGCGAGAGCCGCGGCCGCGCCTGAGCGCCTAGTCGGGCATGGCGATCGCGATCTTGCCGAAGTTGCGGTTGGCTTCCATGTACTGGTGGGCTTGCGCGATTTCGGTTAGCCCAAAGCAGCGATCCAGCACCGGGCGCAGGCTGCCATCGGCCAGCTTGGGCACCATCTGGCTGCGAACTGTTGGGTGAGGGCCATTTTGGCCTCAGGCGGCCGGCTGCGTAGCGTTGTCCCACGCAGCTGCAGGCGCTTGTCCATCAAGGTGCGGATGTCTAGGGTGGCGCTGCGCCCGCCCAAGTGCGCGATTTGAACGATGTGGCCCGCCAGCGCGGCTGCCTGCACGTTGGCAGCGAGCATCTCGCCGCCCAGAAAATCCAAAATGATGTCGGCGCCGCGATCGCCGGTGGCCTCGCCAACCGCGCGCGCCAGCGATTCCCGCTCCGGATCGATAGCGCGATCGACGCCCAAGGCCAAGCTCTGCTGGCGCTTCCACTCGCTGCGGCTGGTGGCCAACACCTGGGTTGCCCCCATGGCACGCGCGAGCTGGATGGCGGCCGTACCCACGCCGCTGCCGGCAGCATGGACCAGCACGGTGTCGCCCGCTTGCAGGGCCGCTTTGTCGGCCAGGGCATCGTAAGCGGTCAGAAAAGCTTCGGGGACGATCGCGGCCTCAGTCAGCGACAGCGCCGGCGGAACGCGCACCAGCATGCGCTCGTGAACCGTGACTTGGGTGGCGTGGCCGCCATCGGCGAGCAGTCCCAAGACGTGATCGCTGAGCTGCCAGTCCCGCACGTCAGCGCCCAAGGCCTCAATCGTCCCGGCAAATTCCAGGCCCGGGATGTCGTAGGAGCGGGGTTTGGGGGGTGGGTAGTTGCCCTGGCGCTGCATCAGATCCGCGCGGTTGAGCCCCTAGGCTGCCACGGCAACGCGCACTTCTTCCCGGGCAGGAACCGGATCGGGCAGCTCGCGAACGCGCAGGACCTCCGGGCCGCCGTATTGCGATAGAACGACTGCTTGCATCTTGGGCTTGCTTGCGGTCTTCCCAAAGGCGCGCGCTAGCGCAGCTGCCAGAGCTCGATGGTCCCGGCGTCGCCGCCGCCGGCCAACAGCGTGCCATCCGGGCTAATGGCCAGCGCCCGAATGGCCCCCGACTGGGCCTCCAGAGTTCGCAGGCGGCGGCCGGTCCGGGGCTGCCACAGGTTGAAGGTGCCATCCGAGCTGCCGCTGGCCAGCAGGCGGCCGGTAGGGTCAAAGGCGATCGCGGTTACCGACCAGGTGTGAGCAGTTAGGGAGCGGATCGCTTGGCTGCTGCGCAGGGACCAGAGCCGGACGGAGCAGTCCCAATCGCCGCTGCCGCTGGCCAAGACCTGTCCCTGGGGGGCAAAAGCCAGCGCGGTTACACCGTCGGCATGCCCCTGCAACGCCGGCAGTAGTTTGCCCTGGGGAAGGGACCAGAGCCGGACGGTGCCATTGCGAGTGCCCCCTGCCACGATCTGGCCGCTGGGATCAATGGCTACGGCATAAACCTCACCTGCGCCGCCCTCCAGCACGCGCACGCACCGGCCGGTCCGGACTTGCCACAGTCGCACGGTTCCATCGGCGCTGCCGCTGGCCAGCCACTGGCCTGTTGGGGTAAAGGCCACCGCGTGGACGGCCGAGCGGTGCCGGGCAATGGTTCGGTGCAGGCGGCCGGTTGGAGCTTCCCAGAGGCGGATCGCGCGGTCCCGACCGCCGCTGGCCAGCCAGTGACTGCTGGAATCGAAGGCAACGGCAGTGACGCGGCTGCCGGGCTGCGGCAAATCCCTGAGGGCTTGCCTGCACGCAGGATGCCAGAGCCGGGTGCCGTTCGCTTGGCCTTGATAGGGCGGCCGGCTGGCTTGGTGGCCGCTGGCTAGCAGGCGGCCGTTGGGGGCAAAGGCCAGGGCCGCCACTCGGGCTTGGGTGGGGCTGCCATCCCAGAGGGCAAGCAACGCGGGCGAGCGGCGCTTGCCGCGCCGACGACCGCTCGGGCGCTGGTGATCGCGGCGCAAATCCCGCATGACGGCTTCGGCCGAGCGGTAGCGCTGCCCGACGGCCCGTTGCGTCATGGCGTCCAAAACGGCAGCGAGCCGCTCGCTGACAGCACGGCCGGCCAGGCAGTCCCGCCACACCAAGCGCCCGTCACTGGGCTGGTAGAGATCGAAGGGCTCGAGTTGGGTTAGCAGCTGAATGCAAGTAATGCCCAGGCTATAGAGATCGCTGGCAAAGGTGGCTTTCCCCAGGACTTGTTCGGGCGCCGCATAGCCCGCCGAGCCCACTAACGTTCCGGTCTTGCCCAGGGCTGTCGCGCTGGCCTCCTTGGCCGATCCAAAATCGACCAGCGCTGGGGGACCGCCGCACCGCTCGCCATTGGCGGCCTGGCGGCAAATGATGTTGGCCGGTTTGATGTCGCGATGGATGACCTTGCCCCGATGGATGAAGGCCAATACCGGCAGCAGCGACAGCAGCAACCGGCGCACTTGGGCTTCATCGAACGCGCCTCCCTCATCCAGCTCGCGCGCTAGGGAGCGCCCGGGGACAAATTCCTGCACCAGATAGTAATGCCGCTGCTGCTTGCCGTGGGCCAGCAGATGGGGGATTTGGGCGTGCTGGCCCAGTTGCTGCAGGCGGCGCGCCTCGCGCTGGAGTGGCGCGTTTGCTGCCTGCGCGCTGCCCCAAGCGAGCTGCTTGATCGCGCAGCGGAGGCCGCGGACGGTATCGCATCCCAACAGCGTGCGCCCGAACCCGCCGCTGGCAATGGGCTCAACTGCCCGATAGCGCTCCCAAAGCGAGCCGGGTTGGCCGCAGCAGGGGCAGCTTGGGTTTTGCTCGAGCGCGTGCGGCTGCGGGCAGTCAGGATTGAGGCAATAACTCACAGGCGCGATCACGGCCGGACTGCTTTCATCGTGGCACCGGCAAGCTGGGCGTGAGGGATAGTCCCGAAGCGCTACCGTCAGCCCCAATTAAAAATTAATAACGCCGTTTTCCCCTGCCGCATGGGGAGTGGCTACGATCCGGATGTCTCCTATCTCACAGTGGGACGAGCCAGCAATTTGCGCCTCGCATCGGTTGCCGTCGGGCTGACGCGCCACCCTCGCGGTTGGCGGTTCGGGCGTTTTTTGAGAAACGGCCTCCGCGCCCGCCCGACTCAGTTTTTTGTTAGTCAGGTCAATCTGGGTACCCATGCTGGATCGCAATGTTGCCTCGAGCCAATCCAAACGCATTACGCCCTACAACAGCAGCCAGAGTTCGCCCCAAGCGGAGGGACTCACGTTTCGCAGCGAGACGATCGCCTTCGAAACCGAAGACGATGCCTGCATTTACAACGTGACGGCCACGGTCGAAGCAGTCCTGGAGCGCAACCCCATCCGGGAAGGGCACGTGTTGGTGTTTACGCGGCATACCACCACTGGGCTTGCCATTAACGAAGACGAGGTGCGCTTGCGGGAAGACTTCAAACGGCATTTTGCCCAGGTCGCTCCGCCCGAGCAGCGTTACATGCACAACGACTTGCACTTGCGGGACGTGCCCGATGACGAACCCCTCAACGCGCACGCTCACTTGATCGCTGTCAGCCTCAACACCAGCGAGTACGTCCCCGTCATGGAAGGGGAACTGGCACTGGGCAAGTGGCAGTCAATTTTGTTTTTCGAGCTGGATGGCTCGCGCCAGCGCAAGCTATTCGTGCAAGTGTGCGGTCAATAAAGCGCTAGAACTGCCACCGTGCGCATCCTGTCGTCGCTGCACCGGCCGGAGGCGATCCGCGCGTGCGCGGCCGAGCTGGCTGCGCGCGGTGCAACGGCCGTCCCGCTGCTTGCCGAGCGCGATCGCCGCGAGCTGGCAGCCCTAGCCGCGCGCTATCCCTACCGCGCGCAGCCTGATACCAATTACTAATAATATTGCACTGTTTTGGCGGCGCGGACCGCTTGCCGGATGAACTTCCAATTGGTGAGCGAGCGGATGGTCTACTCCGAGAGCT